>JAILPE010000034.1 GCA_024699645.1 Lachnospiraceae bacterium | reverse complement strand
TGGCAGGTTGATGACGGCTTCAGAGATCTTCTGCCGAAGATGAAGACGGATATTACACTGACTTGCGGTGACCGGACGCTCATTATTGACGCAAAATACTATGAGCGAAATCTGCGTGAACAGTTTGGAAAGGTTTCGATTCCGACAGGTAACCTGTATCAAATATTCACATATGTTAAGACAAAAGAGAATGAGCTTTCGGAGTTCCCTCATGAAAAAGTAGCAGGTATGCTATTGTACGCTCAGACTGAGGAAGAGGGCGAGCTCAATTATGAATATCAGATGATGGGAAATCGTATATGTGTCAGAACGTTGGATTTAAGTGGAAATTTTGAATCCATAAAGAATCAGTTGGATGAGATTGCTAAAAAGTATTTGATAGTTGATTAAAGACAATAAAGGTGGAATTAGCGTATGGATGGGCAAATACTCGACCGATGGACGGAAAAACTACTTGATATCGGAAAGACGAATAATCTAGTAAGCTTTAAAGATACGAAGGCTTCTACGGTAGAAATAATCTATCCTGAGGCCTCTACCATCCTGGAAAAAGCGAATGGAACCATGACTTTTGAAGTCTTTGATCCCAAACTTGATAATGAGTTTGAAGACGATCTGGGCGAAAAATCAGAATACGATGAAGATCAAAAATATGATAAAGACAGTTATCGCTATGAGTATATAGGTCGTATAAAAAGGTCTAATCAGATTCTAATATATAATAAATCATTAAAGCCCATGGCGGCCCTCAGAAATGTATATAAAAAGGCCAAGGTGTCAATAGAGGAAACTGGTGTAAACACGGCGTATATGGCGCTTGGGTTTATTAGGTGGAAAGAAAGTGAGAGCTCCGGGATTACGGCTTCGGCTCCGGTCCTCCTTATACCGATCAGTATTGAACGAGGTTCACAAATTGAACCATATTGCATTAAGCTTACAGGAGAAGATATTAATCTGAATCCCATTTTTCAGTATAAGCTTTCAGCAGAATATGATGTAAGGCTTCCCGAATACAGCGATGAGCCACTTGATGATTATCTGTATACCATAAGGTCGATGGTAAGCAAACTGGGTTGGTCTGTTACGGATGAATGTAAGATCGGAATCTTTTCATTCCAAAAGATCAACATGTACAATGACCTTAAGAAAAACAAAGATGCAATTCTTAAGAATGCTAATGTTCGAAAACTCATAGGGGAAAGTGTCTCGACGGAGCAGGATTATCAGGAAGAAATACCGGAGTACAAGGTAAAGAACCCTATTATTGAATTACATAGCGTTGTTGATGCTGATTCCAGCCAGATTGAAGCGATACAGATGGCGAAGGCCGGCGCAAGCTTTGTTATACAGGGACCGCCTGGTACTGGAAAGAGCCAAACGATCACTAACATTATTTCTGAGTGTTTATATGACGGCAAGAAAGTGCTTTTTGTTTCGGAAAAACAAGCAGCGCTTAATGTTGTATTTGACAAACTGAAAAAGGCTGGCCTGTCTGATTATTGTTTGGAATTACACAGCCACAAGGCAAATAAAAAGACGATTATAGAAGAATTGTGCCGAACGCTTCGGGAAGGGGTCAAGGTTGTCTCAAGCAAAGCTGACGAAGAAATATCAGCTAAGAAAAAACGATTAGAGCAGCTCGATGGTTATGAAGAGGAACTTCATAGATATCGGGATGTAATAGATATGTCTCTTTATCAACTTTTTGAACACTATTATGCATGCGGAAATGTCGAAGATGTAGATATTCCGATAAGCGGATTTGAGTATATCGACAAGAATACATTTGCCACAATCCTTAATCATCTTGAGGAGTATGTTAACTTTACGGATACCATAGGTTATGATTTTAGAAATAATGCATGGTATGGGTTTAAGGGGACAGACAATTCATATCAGGTTGTTAAAAATATAAAATCCAATCTTGATGAAATAGTTGGCACCTTTGCAAGATTAAACAGTATATGTGACAACTTGAAAAATCAGTATAATATTACTATTTCGAGTATTTCGGATCTGATAAATGTCGGCAGGTTTTTCAGGCTGTTATCAAGAACAGATATTATAACCCCGGCAATTCTGATGACTAAGGATCCAGATCTTTTTGTCAATAAGATGAATAGTATGGCTGATGAAGGCAGGGAGATCGTTCGACTCGTAACGGAGATTGAAAAAGAGTATGATAGCGCAATATGGTCTATAACAGCTGATACTGAATACATTTATCTGACGGTATGCTGTTCAAAACCAATAAAAAGGTTATTTGATCGCGAGTATAAAAAAATAATATCCGAATTACGGCAAATTAGATTTAACAAGGGACAAGTATCATATTTCAAAGCCGTTTCTGATCTTAATAATATAGCAACATGCAAAAAAATCAGAAAGAAGTTTGATGAGGATGATAAGATAGCAAAAACGGTATTCGGAGAGGCATACCGAGGATTAGAGACCGACTGGAATGAAGCAATAAAGCAACTGGAGGAATTGAGGGATTTCACTTTGGAGCGGTCGGATTATGGTATTTTCGGTGAAATCAGCAAGGATATATTTGCAGAACATAAAGGTGACCTTATCCGTTGTTCAGATGAAATCGAGGGCTTCTTAAACGAACTGATGCCTGTATTATCGGAATTCAACGGTTTGTTTGACAATGAGATTATTAATCTTGAATCTGTTTCGATTGAAGAGTTGATTGATAGATGCTCCAGGTGTATTGACGAGGTAGATATGATACCTAACTGGGTTTCATTCGATCGTCTTAGAAAAGAAATCATAAACGATCATTCATATGATTTCGTGATGCATGTTATTACAAATAATCTTCCGATTGATTGGCTTGTATTATTGTACAAAAGGGCATTTTACAGACTTTGGATTGAAAGTATTATTGGAAAGAGTCAGATCCTTACTGATTTTAGCAGGGTAACACAAGATCAGGCTATTAGAGTGTTCTCGTATAAGGATCTTGAACAGTTTGAAATCAGCAAAGCGCAAATAAGCGCCAAGTTGTCAGCAAAG
>JAILPE010000007.1 GCA_024699645.1 Lachnospiraceae bacterium | reverse complement strand
CTCGGTGATGAAGGGGTTGTAGCCCCATGACATGAGCGAAACAGTGTCGGTGTGCTTCTGCTCAACGCTCACCTTCTGAACCATCGCCTGGATGGGTGTGCGCTGGTACTTGCCGCCGAAAGGCATGAGAACCGTGCCTGCGCCGATAGTTGAATCGAACCTTTCGGAAAGACCCTGCTTCGAGCAGACATTGAGGTCGCCCACGAGAGCGGTAAGACGCTCTTTGACGGTAGCATATTTTGTCTTGTTGTAGGGCTCGGGGAACTCTGTTACGGTTTCGGGAAGGACGGCTGTCGTGTGCTTTGTGGCACCGTTCGAATCAAGGAATTCTCTCGAGATATCAACGATCATCTTGCCGTTCCAGGTCATGCGCAGACGTCCTGAATCACTGACTGTCGCAACGGGAGTAGCCTCAAGGTTCTCCTTTGCGCAGAGTGCGAGGAATTCGTCCATGTCCCCCGCTTCGACAACGACTGCCATACGCTCCTGTGATTCGGAGATGGCAAGCTCTGTGCCGTCGAGACCTGCATATTTCTTCTTAACAAGATCAAGATTGATGTCGAGTCCGGGAGAAAGCTCGCCGATGGCTACGGAAACTCCGCCCGCGCCGAAGTCGTTACAACGCTTGATGAGCTTTGAAGCGCGCTCGTTGCGGAAAAGACGCTGGAGCTTACGTTCTTGGGGAGCATTACCCTTCTGAACCTCGGCTCCGCATGTTGTGAGCGAAGATGAGGTGTGTGATTTCGAAGAACCGGTTGCTCCGCCGCAGCCGTCACGTCCTGTACGTCCACCCAGAAGTATGATGCGGTCGCCCTTAACGGGGACTTCACGTCTGACGTTTTCTGCGGGAGCGGCAGCGATAACGGCACCGATCTCCATACGCTTTGCAGCGTAGCCGGGGTGATAGATCTCGTCAACGATACCTGTCGCAAGACCGATCTGGTTACCGTATGAGCTGTAACCCTGAGCTGCCGTATATGTGAGCTTCTTCTGGGGAAGCTTTCCGGGAATAGTGTCTTTAAGAGGCTTTAAGGGGTCTGCGGCACCTGTTACACGCATAGCGCCATATACATACGAACGACCCGAAAGGGGATCGCGGATCGCACCGCCGATACATGTTGCGGCGCCACCGAAAGGCTCGATCTCCGTGGGATGGTTATGTGTCTCGTTCTTGAAGAGGAGGAGCCAGTCCTCGTCTTTTCCGTCTACGCAGACCTTGATCTTAACTGTACAGGCATTGATCTCTTCGGACTCATCGAGTCGGGGAAGTTTGCCCTCAGACTTAAGATATCTGCAGCCGATGGTGGCGAGGTCCATAAGCGTTATGGGCTTTCCTGTGCGGCCGAGTTCTTCGCGGATACGGATATATTCCTTATATGTATCTGCAAGCTTCGGATCTGTGACGCTCACATCGTCGATAGATGTGAGGAATGTGGTGTGACGGCAGTGATCCGACCAATACGTATCGAGAACACGAACTTCGGTAAGAGTGGGATCTCTGTGCTCGCCCTTGAAATAGTCCTGAAGGAATGCGATATCGTCGATATCCATGGCAAGACCGTAGTCTGCGATGAACTTTTTAAGGCCTTCGGTGTCAAGCGAAGTAAATCCCTTAAGAGTGGGAACCTCTGTAGGGATCTCGTAGTTCTGGGCAAGTGTTTCGGGCTTCTCCTGTGAAGCTTCTCTTGCTTCAACGGGGTTGATCACATGCTTTTTGATCGCAGCAAGTTCTGCGTCGTTGATGTTTCCGTATAAAAGGTATATTTTTGCTGTCCTGATAACGGGACTTTCCTTTTGAGAAATAAGAGAAATACACTGCGCTGCGGAATCCGCACGCTGATCGAACTGACCGGGGAGATATTCGACTGCAAAGCAGTAAGGAGTGTCGGGCTGAAGCTCGGAATAAATATTGTCAACGGGAGGCTCTGAGAAAACACTTGTACAGCTGTACCTGAACAGTTCCTCATCGATACCCTCCGCGTCATATCTGTTTAGAACGCGAACACGGGAAATTCCTTGAATTCCAAGATAAGAATTAATGTCTGATAGCATGGCCTGAGCTTCCAGGTCCTGACCGGGCTTCTTTTCAACATATACCCTGTAAACCATTTTATCCTCCTATACAGAAGCGAGATATGCTTCTTTTATTGTTCATGTGAACCTTCAAAGAATGAAGGGCTCTTTACTTCGGTACATACGATGAAGTACCGGGTTGTTATAGTCAATGCCACCTTGAAAACACAGCGTTGCGTTTCCTCGGTTCTGTTATAACACAAACCGAAATCCCGGTAGGGACGGTTTTATAGATATAGGTGAAATTTCATCTATTAAAGCACAAAAAATCACAAAAAGCAATACGAAAAAACATTTGCAGACAGTACAGGCATGGAATATCCGAAAAATGTCCGAGATCCCATGCCCTTATATCTTTATTTTTTAAGTGCTTCAAGCGCGCGTGCTCCGATGTCGTTCCTGTAGAAGCCTTCGCTGAAATCAACCTTTTTTGTAAGGTTGTAAGCTTTGTCTATGGCGGAACGAAGGGAATCTGCTACGGCCGTTACACCGAGAACTCTGCCGCCGTTTGAAACGAGATTGCCGTTTTCATCCTTCTTTGCGCCGGCAACGTAGATCTCGCAGTCGGAACCGTAATCGGGCAAAGTGATGGAGTAGCCTTTTCCGTATTTTTCGGGATAGCCTTTTGTTGCATATATAACACAACAAGCACTCTTGTCGCTGAAACGAATGTCAAGATCGGCAAGCGTTCCGTTTGTTGTGGCAAGCATGATCTCAAACAGATCCGACTCGAGGAGAGGAAGAACAACCTGAGTCTCGGGATCGCCGAAACGGCAATTGTATTCGACAACACGAGGTCCCTTCGGGGTCAGCATAAGTCCGAAGTAGAGACATCCCTTGAAAGGTCTGCCTTCTTTTTTGAGGCCTTCGATAGTGGGCTTGAAGATCCTGTTCATGCAGACATCGGCAAGAGCGGGGGTGTAGTAGGGATTGGGAGCGACAGTTCCCATACCTCCGGTATTGAGTCCTTCGTCGTTGTCGTGAGCACGCTTATGGTCCATCGATGAGACCATCGGAACAACAATGTTACCGTCCGTGAACGAAAGAACAGTTACTTCGGGACCGGTCATGAACTCCTCGATGACGATCCTGGAGCCGCTTTCGCCGAATTTCTTGTCGCTCATCATGGATTTCACCGCATCTATGGCTTCGTCGCGGTCCTGTGCTATGATAACGCCTTTTCCGAGGGCAAGACCATCGGCCTTGATGACCATCGGGTAGGTATCGAAGCTTTTGATATATGCGACGGCATCTTCTTCCTTATCAAAGGATTCATATGCAGCGGTCGGGATACCGTATTTCTTCATAAAGTCTTTGGAGAAGCATTTGCTGCCTTCGATTATGGCCGCCTTTTTGTCGGGACCGAAGCAGGGGATGCCTGCAGCGTTTAAGACATCAACCGTTCCGATGACGAGCGGATCGTCGGGGGTGACTACACAGTAATCAACGGCGTGACCCTTACAGAATTCGCAGACCGCTTCTTTGTCGGTAGCTGAAATGTTTACGATGTGAGCGTCGGAAGCGATTCCTCCGTTGCCGGGGAGCACGTAGATCTCTTTAACGAGAGGGCTCTTTTTGATGGCCTTGACTACGGCATGTTCACGGCCGCCCGAACCGATAACGGCTACAGTATATTGTTTGTCGGACATGTTTATGTTCCTCCTGAAATTATTTATGAATTTGAATAAGAATGTACTTTGATATCAGGATTTGAATCACATATTTCTTTTGATATCTGTTCCACCGCGCGGGGAAGAAGTACCCATTCAGCCTGCTCCATGACACGTTTTTGAAGTGTTTCGGGAGTGTCGCCGTCTTCAACGGAAACAGCCTTTTGAAGGATTATACGTCCACCGTCGGTGACTTCGTTAACGAAATGAACCGTTGCACCGGTGACTTTTACACCGTAACGCAGAGCCTCTTCGTGAACCTTGAGCCCGTAAAATCCGTCGCCGCAGAATGAAGGGATGAGCGAGGGATGAATGTTTATGATCCTGTCGGGGAATTTTGATACAAAGTCGGCGCTTAATACGGAAAGGAAGCCGGCAAGTACGATGAGGTCGATCTCTTCCTGATCGAGCATCTTTAATATCTCTTTTTCGTAAGCTTCGCGTGAATCAAAGGTCTTTCTCGGAACGGCATAGGCCGGAATGCCGGCTGCTTTGGCACGCTCAAGAGCATAAACACCTTCTTTGCTTGAAATAACGAGCGAGAGTCGTGCATGAGGCATCTGTCCCGCTGCCGCTGAATCGATAAGTGCCTGAAGATTGGTTCCGCCGCCCGAAACAAAGACGGCGATCTTAGCTTTATCCATAATCATCCTCCAAAGAATTGTGCAGTGATCACATTTCTACGCCGTCGCCTTCAACGAGAGTACCGATAACATAAGCGTCTTCGCCGCAGGATGTGAGGACTCTGATCGTTTCGTCGACGCCTTCGGGACTTACGACAACAGTCATTCCGACGCCCATATTGTATGTATTGAACATATCACGCTCGGGAATGTTGCCTTCGCGCATAAGCAGATCAAAAATGGGAAGGATCTTTACGTTTTTCTTTTCGACTTTCACGCCGAGGCCTTTCTTTATGCTTCTCGGGATGTTTTCGTAGAAGCCGCCGCCCGTGATATGCGAGATACCTTTGACGGTGATCTTGTCAAGGAGGGAAAGGATTGGTTTAACGTAGATCTTGGTGGGAGTGAGCAGTGTCTCTCCGAGTGACTTCCCGCCGAGTGCCTCAAGAGGCTTCTTTATGTCGCGGTTCTCGAGGTCGAAGACTTTGCGGACGAGAGAGAAGCCGTTGCTGTGAACACCGCTTGAAGCGATACCGATCACAACGTCTCCGGGCTTTTGGGGGTCTGAAGAGATCACACGGCTGCGATCTACTACGCCTGTAGAAAAACCGGCAAGATCATATTCGTCTTCGGGGTAGAAGCCGGGCATTTCTGCCGTCTCTCCGCCGATAAGCGCGCAACCGGACTGAACGCATCCGTCGGCAACGCCCTTGACGATGTCGGCGATCCTTTCGGGGAAGTTCTTGCCGCATGCTATATAATCAAGGAAGAACATGGGTCTTGCACCGCAACAGATGATATCGTTAACGCACATAGCCACGCAGTCGATACCTACCGTATCATGTTTATCCATAAGGAAAGCGATCTTAAGCTTTGTTCCGACACCGTCGGTTCCGCTGACGAGTACGGGCTCTTTGATCCCTGTAAGATCAGGGGTGATAAGGCCTCCGAAACCGCCGATGCTGCAGGATGATTCGGGTGTCTGAGTGCGGGCAACATGCTTTTTCATCAACTCAACAGACTTGTAGCCTGCGGTGATGTCAACTCCTGCCGCTTTGTAACTTTCGCTGAAACTGTTCATTACGATCCTCCTAATTTATATGTTCGTTATCGCACTATCTTTTTGTCAAACTTGCTCTCATAAGGGACGGGAGCTTCGGTGGGGTACTTGCCTGTAAAGCATGCATCGCAGAATGTTGAGCAATTGCATTTTGCTGCGAGTTTAGCGACTGCATCGAGGCTGAGGAATCCGACCGAATCGGCACCGATCTCCTTGCAGATCTCCTCGGTGGTGTGCGTGTAAGCGATGAGGTGCTCTCTGCTGGGGATGTCCGTACCGTAGTAGCATGTGTAGAGAAACTTGGGAGCGGTGACTCTCATATGGACTTCTGTAGCGCCTGCCTCGCGGACGAGTCTCACGATACGCTCCGATGTGGTACCGCGAACGATGGAGTCGTCGATAAGAACGACGCGTTTGCCCTTAACAACAGAAGAGATGGGGTTGAGCTTGATCTTAACTTTGTCTTCGCGCGACTTCTGGCCGGGGCTGATGAAGGTTCTTGCGATGTAGCGGTTCTTGATGAAGCCGATCTCGTAAGGGATGCCGGACTGCTTGGAGTAGCCGATCGCAGCGTCGAGGCCCGAGTCGGGAACACCGATGACGATGTCGGCCTGAATCGGGTTTTCGAGAGCGAGGAACGAGCCCGCTCTGACACGTGCCTCATGCACGGAGCTGTTCTCGATTATGGAATCGGGACGTGCAAAGTAAATATATTCGAAAACGCAGAGGGCGGGGTCGCACTTTCTGCAGTGGTCTTCTATTGATCTGACGCCTTTTTCGTCAAAGATCATGATCTCACCGGGAAGGAGCTCTCTGATGAGCTTTGCGCCGACGATGTCGAGTGCGCAGCTTTCGGAAGCAACTATGTAATTGCCGTCCGGAGTCTGACCGTAGCAAAGAGGCTTCATTCCGTGTTCGTCACGAACGGCGATCATCTTTGAGGGAGACATAAGAACGAATGAATATGCGCCCTTGAGGTGATTCATGGCTTTGTTGACAGCCTCTTCGGTTGATGTGGAGTTAAGTCTCTCGCGGGTTATTACCGTGAGGATGAGTTCCGCATCGGACGTTGTATGGAAGATAGAGCCGTCAAGCTCGAGTTCTTTTCTTAAGGGGCCGTAGTTGATAAGGCTGCCGTTGTTGGAAATGGCAAGGCGGCCTTTAACGTGGTTGACAACGAGGGGCTGCGCATTTGCACGGTCCTTGTCTCCCGTTGCGCCGTAACGCACATGGCCGATTGCCATGTCGCCTTCGCCGAGCGATTCAAGACGCTCATGTGTGAAAACGTCATTGGCAATGCCGTTGTCGGCATATGACTTGAAAACGCCACAGTCGTTCACACAGATACCGCAGCTTTCCTGTCCGCGGTGCTGAAGAGCGAAGAGTCCGTAGTATGCTGTTGCAGCGAGATTTTCTTTTTTTCCCGAATAGACGCCGAAGACGCCGCATTCTTCATGAAGATTACCCATAAATAAGCCTTCTTTCTGGAGAGTTTGCCGGTTCATAGACCGAAATGATTTGACAGGAAAGGAGATGTGCTCCTTTCCTATATTAACAGTTACCTGATATTTCCCTGTCTGTTTTGGAGATTAACAGTTACCTGATATTTCTTTGTCTGCTTCGAGTACGGCAGCGCTGTCGGCTGCGCGTTTGTCTGCAAGTTTTTTTGCAAGAGCATCGTCACTGACGGCGATGATCTCGCAAGCAAGAAGAGCCGCATTTGTGGAAGAGTCTATGCCGACGCATGCAACGGGAATGCCTGAGGGCATCTGAACCGTTGAAAGAAGGGCGTCAAGACCTCCGAGGCCTGATGCGTCAACGGGGATGCCGATAACGGGAAGGGTTGTGTTTGCTGCGATCGAACCTGCAAGATGAGCTGCCTTGCCTGCTGCGGCGATCAGTACGCCAAATCCGTTTTCACGGGCTGTGCGGGAAAATGTAGCGGCAGCTTCGGGAGTTCTGTGTGCTGAAAATACATGAACCTCACAGGGAACATCGAATTTTTTAAATGTGTCGATCGCACCGGTGAGTTTGGGAAGATCATTTTTGCTACCCATGATGATAGCGGCTTTTTTCATAATAATAACCTCTTGTTTTGAATAGTCCGAGCGGGAAGAAAAAGCGATCACCTTTCTCTCGCAGAGAGTGATTTTTGAAGTGACACGGGACGATTTGGAAAATTATGGAAATAAAAATCGGAGCCCACCCCTAAAAAAGGGAACAAAAGCATAATATCACGCGCTGACAGCTATGTCAACAACATATAATTGACAAAATTTGGAAATTATGGTAACTTTTGTAACACAGAGTTAAAAACAAAATAGAAGAATTTAATTAATTACTTTTGTCAGTTTATAATAAACCCGAGGAGGTATATAATTATGAGAAGTACGGGAATAGTCAGAAAGCTTGACGAACTCGGAAGGATCACTCTTCCGATGGAACTGAGGAGGACGCTTGGATTTGACGACAGAGAATCGCTTGAGATATTTGTGGATGACGACAGGATCGTTCTGGCAAAGTATGAACCCACGGATATCTTCAGCGGTCAAAAGGATGATCTGATCGATTTTTGTGGGAAGAAAGTTTCAAGAGCATCGATCAGGCAGCTTGCCAAGCTTGCGGGGCTTATCGAATAAGAGTGATCGGGATAAAAAGAAGTCGGAGAAAACAAGGAACATATGTAAGGAGGATTTTATGTTAAGGATTGAACATCTGACAAAAGTTTACGGTGTAAAGAAAGCGGTAGATGATCTTTCTCTCCATATTAATAAGGGAGAGATTTACGGATTCATAGGACACAACGGAGCGGGAAAGACCACTACTATCAAATCGTGTTGCGGGATACTGCAATTTGAGCAGGGATCGATCTTTATTGACGGAGTTTCGGTGAAGGACAATCCGCTTGAGGTCAAGAGAAGGATAGCTTATATCCCCGACAACCCCGATCTTTATGATTATATGACGGGTATCAAATATCTGAACTTCATTGCGGATGTATTTAATGTAAGCCGTGAGGACAGACAGAACAGGATACATGATTATGCAAAGCAGTTCGGTCTTTTTGACGATCTGGGAGCGCTTATCTCTACATATTCTCACGGTATGAAGCAAAAGCTCGCTGTCATCTCGGCGCTCATTCATAACCCCAAGCTTATCATTATGGACGAGCCTTTTGTCGGCCTTGATCCTTCCGCATCCCATCTTCTTAAAGAGATCATGCGCAAGATCTGTAATGACGGAGGAGCGATATTCTTCTCAACACACGTTCTTGAGGTTGCCGAAAAGCTCTGCGACAAGGTTGCCATTATCAAGGACGGTCGTCTTATCCGTTCCGGAACGATGGAAGAAGTTAAGGGAGATGAATCTCTTGAAGAAGTATTCCTCGATCTTGCGAAAGAAAATCAGTAAGGAGGCGAAATTATGCTTGGAACTCTCTTAAAAAAAGAGCTGCAGGGACTCGGAAATTCGTTGTCGAATTCGGGAAAGCGTTCTTCGGGAAACCTGCGGAGCAGATCCGGCGCAATGAAACTCCTTATCGGAGTGGCCGGTATTTATTTTGTTGGGATCATGGGATTTCTTTTCTATACGCTGGCTGATACCATTTGTGAACCGTTTGTTATGATGGGGATCGACTGGGCCTATTTTGCGATCATGGGGATGATGTCTCTTACATTTTGTATCATAGGCGGTGCGATGTCATCGTATTCAACGATATATAAGGCAAAGGATAACGAATTTTTGTTATCACTGCCTATCAGGCCTTCGCTTATCCTTTCAACGCGTGTTTTTATCTGTTATGCGATCGACTTTCTTATCAATCTGATAATCATGACAGTTTCGATGATCGTGTATGAGATATATTTTTCACTGACAGCTTCCATGATCGTCGGAGGAATCATAAACATTGTGATCTTCCCGCTGGTGGGACTCGTTCTTTCGCTCCTGCTCGGATGGCTCATTGCCCTTGCGACATCTAAAGTGCCGCCCGAAAAAAAGAGTTATGTTTCACTTGCTTTTGTACTTGTGTTTCTTGTAGCTTATGTTTTGCTCTATACCAGGATGATGGATATCATGGATCTGATCATCAATTCAAAAGAATCTGTGGCAGGATTCCTTGAGACATATATCAAGCCTGTGTTCTGGATGGGAAAAGGAGCAACGGGAGACTATTTGTCAATGCTTCTTCTCGTTCTTGTGTCGGTAGCGGCGTTTGCGCTGGTATATTATATCCTTTCCGCTTCGTTCATTAAAGTTGTAACTACAAGTAAGGGAAGGAAGAGGAAGGTACATTACAAGGAAGAACAGCTTGTTGCAAGCGATGTAAAAAGCGCGCTTCTCGGACGTGAGTTTATGCGTTTCAGGAGAAACACGACTATTATGGTAAATTACGGACTTGGAGTGGTACTTCTTGCGGTAGTGGGAATCGCCATGATCGTTTTCAACGGAATGATCGGTGACGTTGTGGCCGGTTTGGGAGAGGGACTCAGCGAACTCGGTGCTCTTGTAGGGGTTGCAGCGGTTCTTTATATCCTTGCCATGTGCCCTGTTACAGCGTCTACCATATCTCTTGAAGCTAATACGCTTTGGATCCTTAAGAGTCTTCCGATCTCAACGAAAGATATACTTACTTCAAAGCTGAAAGAGCATTTGTATCTTACGCTCCCGTCAAGTGCGGTGGCAGCGGTCGGAGTGATCGTTGCGTTCAAACCGTCGCCTATTATGGCGGTTATGATCGTAGTCTCCATATTAGCATTTAATGTATTTCTTGCAACATGGGGATTAAGACTTAATATCAGAAAGCCGTATTTTAACTGGACAAATGAAGCTGCTCCGGTAAAGAGAGGAGCCTCCGTAACAATAGTGATGCTCGGAACAATGGGAATAATCATGACATTGTTTGTACTTTATATTGTTCTCAGTGCGTTATTGACACCGGAGATCTATCTTGGAATAGTCAGTGCTCTGGTGATCCTTGCCTCGTTCTTAAACTATCGCTGGATCTACTCGAAGGGAATAACCGAATTCGAGGAGCTCAGATAAAACAAACAGGGTATCATAACGGGAGCGCAAAAACGTAATCCCCCAAATTTTGTTTTCGCGGAGATTGGAAGTATATTTCGATAAATCAAGTAGGGGTCATATCTAAAAGGTATAGTTGAAAGGAGATTGTTATGACACAGGATGCTGAGAAAAACAGAGGAATGGCAGTGCTTTCATATCTTTCATGGCTTTTGCTCATCCCGCTTTTTTGCGCAAAGGATTCCCATTTTGCAAGATTTCATGTAGGACAGGGATTGACGCTTTCGATCTTTGCGACTATCTGGTGGATCATTGAAGGTCTTGTGGGAGCGCTCACGGGATGGATTCCGATCATCGGAGTTTTGGTAGCGGTCATTCTTGCTCTTCCGAATATTCTTTTCCTTGTACTTGCGATCCTCGGGATCGTTAACGTGGTAAACGGAGAAGAAAAAGAGCTCCCGATCCTCGGAAAGATCCATATTATCTGATTATCCGATAAATTATTAAAAATCAGGCGGATGTCTGCTTATAAGGGCGGACATCTGCCTGTTTTATGTATTTACAGACAGGCTTTATAAATCTCCTGTTTTGTTACACCGCGGTCTTTTGCAACGGCCTTCATGGCTTCTTTTTTGTCCATGCCTTTTGCGAGATAATGATCCATGTGTTCTGAAATGCTCATGTCCAACCATTTTTTTCGATCGTTTTCTTCGATGACACTTGCGTCGAGTCCCTTTATTACCAGAACACATTCCCCTTTTGGAGGTGTGATTTCGTAGTATTTAACGGCTCCTTTGACGGTTGTTCGAAAAACGGTTTCGTGAACTTTGGTCAGTTCGCGGCAGACGGAGATCTGTCTGTCTCCGAGCGAATCCAGAATATCGTTCAGGGTCGATACGAGATGATGAGGAGCCTCATATATTATTATTGTACGTGTTTCGAGAGAGAGCTGAGAGAGAGCGGCTTTTCTCTCTTTTTTTGTGGGGGGAAGGAAACCCTCAAAGCAAAAACGTCCGGTGGAAAGACCGGAAATTGCGAGTGCCGTGACAGCAGCGCAGGCGCCCGGAAGAACGGTAACCGTAATACCGTTTTCTGCCGCAAGTCGCGCGAGCTCTTCTCCCGGATCGGAAACGCAGGGCATTCCCGCATCTGTGACAAGTGCAATGCTTTGACCGTCAAGAAGTTTGTTTATAAGCGTTTCGGCTTTATCATAGCGATTGTTTTTGTGGTAGCTGGTGATGGGCGTGTGTATGTCGAAATGGGTAAGCAGCTTCATACTGTTACGTGTATCTTCGGCTGCAATAAGATCGACCTCCTTAAGAGTCCTGATGACCCTTAAAGTGATGTCTTCGAGATTGCCTATAGGCGTTGCGCATAAATAAAGTGTCCCGGCTGCCATATTTGTAAAGAATCCTCCTGAATCTGTGTTGTGAACTCTCCGGCAATTGAATTATCGAGCATTCCCGCTTGTAGTCCTAAAATACTGTCGCAATCCTTATGTTCCGAAAAGGTTGTAAAATGTCAGAATCCGTAATCTCTGCGAACTTCTTCCGAATAAACGCCCTCTTTTTCATACAATATGAGCGGTGCTTCGACCTTCATGCGTGGGTTGCCCCCGCGTACGCTTTCGATGAGGACCATCGAAGGTTCCCTGTCGACAAAGGGGTGAACGAGGCGCATACGTTTTGGCTCGAGTCGTACGTTTCGAAGCTCGCATAGTATTTCCGGAAGTCTGAACGGTCTGTGAACCATATAAAACCGCCCTCCGGGCCGGACAAGGGCAGCGGCCGCGGCGACGAACTCTTTGAGGGAACACAGAACCTCGTGACGTGCGATGGCTTTGGCTTCTGCCGGGTTTTTGAGTCCGTGCAGATCTGTCATATAAGGAGGATTTCCCGTGATGACGTCGAAAGACGACTTTTCGAAAATAGACCCAGCTTGTTTTATGTCTCCGCGGACTATATCGATGCGGTCCCGAAGGCCGTTAAGACGGACGCTCCTTTCGGCCATTTCGGCACTGTCTTCTTGTATTTCCAGACCCGTAAAGTGTTTTCCTTTTGTTTTTGCGGAAAGCAGAAGAGGGATGATGCCTGTGCCGGTACCGAGGTCGAGACAAGTTTCGTTTTCTTTTACGGTCGCGAATCCGCTGAGCAGAACTGCGTCCATTCCGAAGCAGAATCTGTCTTTGTCCTGAATGCAGAAAAGCCCGCAAAGCTGCAGATCATCCGCGCGTTCGCCGGGCTTTAACATTATCTCTTCACCGGAAGGTGATAAAATGCTTTTAGTCGTCAAGGTGACTGTTTCCTTCCTGTTCGTCAAGCTTTTCGAGTTCTCTCATGGCCTTAAGGTCTTCCGAGGAAGCTGTGTTCTTTTTCTTGCGAGCCTTAAAGGTCAGCTCCGAGGGCTTGTAATCTTTTGCTTCTTTGTCGCCGTTTTCAAGGGTGAGAACAACTCTTACGATCTGCTTCAGAACGTTGACACTAACAACCTCTCCCTGAAGACCGTCCGATGTCGTGACGTGATCACCGACGCCGGGAAGAGTAGCAAGGAGTTCTTCATAAGCAAGCTGCTCGTTGCGCATACAACACATGAGTCTGCCGCAATTTCCCGAAAGCTTTGAAGGATTGAGAGATATGCTCTGATCCTTTGCCATCTTTATTGAGACGAGAGAGAATTCCGAAAGGTATGTACAGCAACAGAGCGTGCGTCCGCATATGCCGATGCCGCCGAGAGCCTTGGCCTGATCGCGGACACCGATCTGCCTGAGTTCGATCCTTGTGCGGAATACAGCGGCGAGATCTTTTACAAGGTTACGGAAATCTATTCTTCCGTTAGCGGAAAAATAGAAGAGAACTTTTTTGTTGTCAAATGTATATTCGCATTCGATCAACTTCATCTCAAGACCGTGCTTTTTGATCTTTTCGAGGCAGATGTCAAATGCTTCCTTTTCCTTTTCTTTGTTTGCGAGGTTTGTTTCTTCGTCTTCGGCAGTTGCTCTTCTGACTATGGGAGCGATCCCTGTGGAATGTTCACCGGGACGAAGCTCTCTGTTCCCTACCGCAACATAACCGAATTCTACGCCTCTTGTGGTCTCAACTATAACGTGATCTCCGGGAGCGAATTCTTCGCCAACGGGATCAAAGAAATATATCTTACCTATGGGTCTGAATCTGACCCCAATAATGATCTGCATGTCTACTCCTGTATAAATAAATCTTTATCGCACACGAACTCTGCCGGGTGCGGAAACAACAAAACCGTCATAAGGCCCTGAGGGCCATGAGCAGCATCTCCATTGCTATGTCAAAATATACGAATGCTCTCAGACGTTTTCGGGCTTTTTCGATCGCATCGATCGCATCGTTTATATTTTCAAAGGAGCGAAGAGCCGCCTGACGCTTGATGTCAATGATCGAGTCACGGAAAACAAGCCTGTTCGGATCTTGCGTTGCTTTGAACATGAGCATGTCTCTCATCCACAGAGAGAGCATGTCGAGGAAATCGTCTACTTTATGTGAATCGTTTCCGCGGGATTTCTCGTCACCGAAGAATGAGAGCGATCCCATGAGATCGGCATGGCTCATATGGTCTATGTTTGACATAAGACGAATGACTTCATCGCGGGTGCTGACAAATTCAGCATCTGTAGCGTATCGGATCGCTTTTCCTATCGAGCCTCCCGAGAACGAAGCACAGGTACGGGCCATGTAATCGGGCAAATTATAACGCGTAATCAAAAGTTCTGCAATAGCTTCCGGTCTGACAGGCTTAAGCGCAAGGGTGATACATCGCGAGAGTATCGTAGGTAAAAAACTGCCTGTGTTGGCAGCGAGAAGCAGGATCACAACGTACGACGGAGGCTCCTCAAGTGTTTTGAGCAGAGCGTTCTGCGCCTGCTCGTTCATTCTTTCCGCCTCGTCGATTATATAAATCTTGTATTTTCCGACATAAGGCTTTACCTGAACATCGTCTACTACCTGTGATCTGACATCTCCGACTGTGATGAGCTGCTTTTCGTGAGTCACATATATGATATCGGGGTTTGTTCCCGCTTCAGCCTGAATACATGAAACGCACATACCGCAGGGGTGTATATTTTCTTCTCCCGTGCACAGAAGAGCGGCGGCGATACGATCTGCCAAAAGGTGTTTTCCGAAGCCTTCTTCTCCGGCGAGGATATATGCGTGGGAAAGTTTGCCGGTGACAAGCGCATCTTCAAAATGGCGAATTATCGCTTCCTGACCGAGGATATCTTCAAATCCGTGCATATTAATCCCCCCTCTCTTTTCCCGGCATAGACAGTCGGATCACCATTGGGACGGCCGGCAAACAAAAGCAAGTACGTGAGATCGTCAGGTCAATATATCGAGCAGTAGACCACGGATCTCGTCGATATTGCCGAGGATGAGCATAACATCCTGCTCGTCTTTAATGAGCTCGGCAGCGATCGCATCAAGCTTCTCGTCAACAAGTCTGATCATTCCGTACACTCTGTGGCGACCGCGTTTATCGAGAAAATTTTCGCGGGTAAACTTGTGTGAACGATTTACTACTTCGTTCATAAAGTCTTTTATGAGAGCACGATAATGACGCATATCTTTGATATCGCGATGTTTTTTTATCTTTTCGCCCTGTTCGTTGATCTCGCCCATGAGAGCCGAAAGTCGTTCGGAGAGCGCAGATTCCTCCAGGGTACTCGCCAGCGTAAACTTGAAATTTCCGTCAGTTTGCGAAACGGGCGCCTTCTGTTCAACGGGCGTAGCCGCCTGAGTCTGGTTGATACGCATGTCCATACGTTACCTCCGGTCCCTGCACGATCGTTTATAAATATAACGACCGTACTACTTTTTCTTGGGAGGATAGATCAATTTTCCGGGTTCTTGCGTGACTTCGTTTTTCCTGCTCTCCTTAAGATATTCCTTTAGATCTTGAGATATTTCATCTATACATTTATCAAAATCCGAATTTTGATAGCGTTTCTCAATTCCGAGGGAAAGCAGAACGGATTCCGCAAAATCGGCCTCGTCCGCGATATACCTTCTGCAAAGCTCCGAATAACGGGGAATTGCTTCGAGGCGTTCTCTCTCAACGGCCCTGGCAAGTCTGAGTCCGTCCTCTACCTCAATATATATCGGACGAACCCTGCTTCGACCATAATAGTCACGGAGAGATTTGAATCCTTCCGGTGTCTGGACGAGGAGATAAGTCTCGTCGTCTTTGATCTGGCCGTCGTCGGCAGTGAAATAGTACCAGTCGCCGTGGACGGTATGATAACAACGTTCCTCGATGATAAGGCCTTGTTTCCTCATCTTTCGAAGAACATCCAAAGTAACAAACTTATACTCCACTCCATCGGTTTCTTCACTTCTGATGGGCCGTGTCGTATAAGTTACTATATTACGCAGCGATACGGGCTGTAATTCGAGAAGACGCTTATAAACAGTGTCTTTACCGCTGGCGCTTTTACCCATAATGCAATAAATGTTCCCCATGAGCACCCCCCTCTCCTGAAGGAAAACGGAATATCCGCAAAAAACGCAGGGTCAATATCCCAAAACAAAGCAAGAAAACACCTGATCAGCATTTTCCTACTATAATTATACCATATTTTTAACTCACTTCCACTTTTTTCTTCTTGAGGCGTTTTGAAACGATCCTTCGTGCAAGATAGACAACAACGGCTGTTACCGGAACTCCGAGGAACATCCCGACAACGTCGAAATAAGCGCCGCCGACTGTGATACCGAAGATGACCCAAAGAGGAGAAACACCCGTCGAATCGCCAAGGATAAGCGGTCCGAGAACCCAGCCGTCAAATTGCTGAATGGCGAGAATGATGATCGCGAATGCGAACGCATATACAGGATCGAGGCACAGATAGAGCAGGATCCCGGGAACTGCGCCGATAAAGGGTCCGAAGAAGGGAATCATGTTTGTGACTCCGACTATAACGCTCACAAGGAGGGGATAGGGAAGGCCTCCTATTGTGAGGATGATAAATGTCAGAATACCGATTATGATCGAATCGATAGTTTTTCCTATTATAAATCCGAAGAAGATCTGTCCGCATTCGCGAGACGTTGAAATGAACGCTTCAGCCTTCTTTAAGGGAAGAATACTGTAAGTGAGAGCGGTCGAAGCACGTGCGATACGCCTTTTGTCACAGACCATATAGATCGAGATGGCAATCGCGAGAAGAAAATTGATCACGCCCTTGACTACAGCGAAACCGGCAGTGAAGATCGAGGGGATCGATTGAGTCACGAAAGTGGCGATCTTATCGGTAAGAGTGGAAAGCTCAGAGCTGACCCAGGAATCGAATCCCGAAAGATCGAGAGACGGGAAAACCCCGGAAACCCAATTCTTCACGGATGCAGTCATCGAATTTAGATTTACAACAGACAGCTTGCCGAGAAGTTCCTTGATGCTGCCGATCACCTGAGGGATCAGGATGGTAATCGCAAGAGCGAGCAATCCGAGCACTATGATAAATGAGAGTATGACGCTTAATGCTTTTCTAAGACCGGCCTTTTTTATATGAAAAAGTCTTTCGAAAAGATACTCGTCAAAGAAATTTACGAGGGGGCTGACTATGAAAGCAAGGAGCCCGGCGCCGATGAAAGGAGCGAGTACAGAGATCACGTTCCCAAGGATAGAAATCACCGAGGCAATATTAAAGATCACCAGAGCGAGGATCAGCGCGATCAAAATGGTAAAGAGAGAGTAAACGCTTATGGAGAAATACTTCGAATTGCGTTCAAAACGGTGTTTGCGGTTGTTTGATCCTTCCTTTTTTTCGCTCTGTGAAGAAACTGCGGTCGTTTCGGACGCAGCGGAGCTTTCGGAAGGCTCCTCAACGTAAGCCAGAGTACTGACTGTGGGTGATTCGTCGGCAGCTTTATAGAAGCGGACGATTATGGGATCGCGGTGACCTTTTTCGTCTTTTTTTCCACGTTTTTTATTGAAGATGCTGAACCTCATCGGAGAGACCTTTCTGTGCGGATTATTTTCCGCACGGGTTTACTACAATCATTCTATTTTCCGGTGCCGGATTTGTCAATTAAAGAGAGTGGTTCAGTAGCGGTTGATCCTGTCATGTGATTCGTCGGTGTTTTTTTCAATACGAAGAATCTTTACATAATACCCGGATGTGGGATCTATATCCACTTTGACCCTGTCTCCGATCTTGTGATGCATTACGGCTTTACCGAGCGGAGATTCGATGCTGATGAGGTTGTTTAGGGAATCGACTCTGACGGTCGTTACGATCTTAAAGCTTTCTTCCTCGCCGTCTTCTTCAAAGAGGACCGTAACAAGATTGTTGATCCCAACTTCGTCATCGGCAGAATCGTCTTCGTATATACGAGCGGTTTTGATCATCTTCTCGAGGTAGCGGATGCGGCTTTCGTTTTGGTTTTTCGCCTGCTTGGCCGCTTTATATTCAAAGTTTTCGCTCAGATCTCCCTGGGCACGGGCTTCCTGTACTTCTTCGATGAGTTTGGGTCGTACCACAAGTTTTCTGTGTTCGACTTCCTCCTCCATTTTTTTGATATCTTCACGTGTAAGTCTGTCATTCATGTCGATCTTCCTTTCCGATGTAGCTTTTAATTGCCCGACCGTTATCATTATAGTACAAATCCACCTATCCGTGAAATAAAAAGATCGGAACGATTTGACGGAGAGATCATAATGGATGATAATAGCAGAAATGAAACCGTCATTAAAAGGATCAAATAAAAGACGGTGACGGTCCTCGTAACCGAATGTGGCAAGCCGGGGAAAACGAACAAGTAACACAGGGGGAAGTATGAGACTCAAGAATGTTCCGCGCGCTGCGGAAACAATAGAAAAAAGTAAATATGCGGTCAAGGAGCCGGAAAGATTTAAAGGAAGATGGTCCGAATTCTTCGGAAACGGCAATCCCATACATGTTGAGCTCGGAATGGGAAAAGGAAGATTTGTGATGGATATGGCAAGGCTGAACCCACAGATCAATTTTATCGGGATCGAGAGGCAGAAATCTGTTCTTGTAAGGGCGGTCGATAAGATGGAGGAAGAGCCTCTCGCAAATGTTGCCCTTGTCCTTTACGAGGGTGACGATATCGAAGAAATACTCGGAGAACATGAAATAGACAAGATCTACCTTAATTTCTCGGATCCGTGGCCAAAGGACAGACACGCAAAGAGGAGGCTCACGAGTGACAGGTTCTTCCCGCGATACGATCACGTCCTCAAAAAGGAAGGAACGATAGAACAGAAGACCGACAACATAGGTCTTTTCGCATATTCTCTCGAGTCGGCTGTCGCATGCGGCTGGAAGATACTCTTTCAGACAGAGGACCTCCACGGGAGTCCGTATGTGGAAGGAAATGTCATGACTGAGTACGAGGAGAAGTTCTCAGCGAACGGCAATAAGATCTGCAAAGCAATCTACGGAAGATGAGCGATGAGCCATGACCCCGGGGGGGACGGGGGTTGTGGACCGTTATTTAGACGAGGTTTCAATGAATTATTCGGATGATTTTAAGATCAATAGCATGCAGGACCTCATGGATCTGATAGATGAAATGGGCTTCGTACCGTTTTTTACGAACGACATCCCTGGGTTCTCGCTTGAGGAGCACATCGGACCCGGAAAATGGTATACCGACGGCGACAACGGCTTTTGGCCCGCATGGGAGTGGAAGGGTCCGATCATCAGAGAGATGCACTGCGCGTACGGCAAGTTCTTTAAGAACAAAGCCATGTACATAAGCGCAGAGTGGTTCCCTGATTTTGCCAATTACAGACGTAACGGCTACGATTTTGACAGCCGTTATGAAGACGGACTGGCAGCGCTTAAAGACAAGGAACTGTACGAACTTGTTGATGCAAATGCACCCGTGCGATCAAAGCTTTTAAAAAAGATTGGCGGTTATACAACGGGCGGAAAAAAGGGATTCGATACTATTGTGACGAGGCTTCAGAAGCAGTGTTATGTCGTGATCAGTGATTTTCAATACGAGGTCGACAGAACCGGCAAAGAGTACGGCTGGGGTGTTGCCGAGTACTCGACGCCCGAGAAGTTTATCGGCAAGAAGTTCTCGGACAGTGTATATAAGCATACACCCGAGGAATCACGGGCACGGATCACTGCGCACTTAATGAAGATACTTCCCGGTATCGATGCGGAAAAGATAGCCGGGTTCTTAAATAAATAATAAAAAGGGCGGCTCCCTGTGAAACCATCCGGGGAGAAATACGCCACAAAGAAAGGGGTACACATGAGAGTTACAGAATTTTAACCACAGGAAACAGATCTTAAACTTTTGGCGCAAGACTGCTTACGTCAGCCGAGTACGAAGCATGTCGAAAGCTGATCCCGATCTCTTTCGATGTCAGCCTGTGGCTGAAGGATGCAGGGGAGCGAAGGGGTGAAGCAGCGATTAACAACTAACACGCATTCTTCTGTTGACAGACAGGGGAGTGCGTGCTATTATGCTTTATAGCGTTAAAGCGTCATGCTTTAACGCGGCAAAGTAAATAAAAAACCAAAAAGACAAGTAAAAAGAAAGAGGTAAGGAAGAATGTTTGTAAAGATAGCAATACTTGTTGTTTTCTTCGCAGTTATGGTTCTTGTCGGCGTCCACGCCCGCAAGAAGGTTTCCGGAGTAAGTGACTTCGTAATGGGTGGCCGCACGATCGGTCCGTGGATGACGGCATTTTCATACGGAACATCTTATTTTTCGGCAGTTGTATTTATAGGTTACGCCGGACAGTTCGGCTGGAAGTTCGGTATCTCATCCACATGGATAGGTATCGGAAATGCTCTGATCGGTTCGCTTCTCGCGTGGATCATCCTCGGAAGAAGAACAAGGGTCATGACCAAGCATCTCTCGTCGGCAACAATGCCCGATTTCTTCGGAAAGCGTTTTAACAGCAAGGCGCTTAAGATCGCAGCTTCGGCTATTGCCTTCATTTTCCTTATTCCTTACACAGCATCCGTTTACAACGGACTTTCAAAGCTTTTCGCGCTTGCATTCGATATCCCTTACTGGGTTTGTGTAGTTGCGATGGCAGTGCTCACCGGCGTTTATGTAATCCTCGGCGGTTACATGGCAACCAGTATAAATGACTTTATCCAGGGAATCATAATGCTTGTCGGCATTATCGCGGTTATCGGTTCTGTACTGGCAGGCAAGGGTGGTTTTACACAGGCTCTCTTCGGACTTGCGCAGATCGCTCCCGAAGCTTCGGAAGGACTTGCGTCCGCACCCGGAATCTTCTCGTCCTTCTTCGGGCCCGACCCCGCGAGCCTTCTCGGCGTAGTTATCCTTACTTCGCTCGGTACTTGGGGACTTCCTCAGATGGTACAGAAGTTCTATGCTATCAAGGATGAGAAAGCCGTTAAGAAGGGGACCATCGTTTCGACAGCATTTGCATTCATTATCGCCGGCGGTTCGTACTTCCTCGGCGGTTTCGGAAGACTTTTCACAAGCGAGGCAGTTGCTTCGGGTATCGTTACCGATGGTGGCGCAAAGGTTGCTTACGACGGTATCATTCCGCTGATGCTCCAGACAGCACTTTCGGACATCCTGATCGGTGTCGTTGTAGTGCTCGTGCTTTCCGCATCGATGTCAACTCTTTCGTCGCTCGTTCTTACATCAAGCTCAACACTCACGCTTGACCTTATCCGCGGAACGATCGTTAAGGACATGTCTCAGAAGAAGCAGCTCCTGTTCATCAGGATCTTCGTTCTGTTCTTTATTGCGATCTCGGTTATCATCGCACTTGATCCGCCCGCATTCATCGCACAGCTCATGGGTATTTCGTGGGGCGCTCTCGCCGGTGCCTTCCTTGCACCTTTCCTTTACGGTCTGTACTGGAAGAAGGTTTCAAAGATCGCAGTTTGGGCAAGCTTTATCTGCGGTGTCGGCATTACCGTTTCGAACATGTTCCTCGGCTTTATGTCACCCATCGATGCAGGTGCGCTTGCAATGATCGCCGGACTTGTTGTGGTTCCCATCGTTTCACTGATCACAAAGGGAACGGTCGAGAAGGATTTCGGTCGTATCGACGGTATCTTCGAGTGCTACAATGAAAAGGTTCTTGTACGTAAGGCAGAACAGCTCAGCTCAGAAGAATGA
>JAILPE010000074.1 GCA_024699645.1 Lachnospiraceae bacterium | reverse complement strand
CAGCGGGAGAAGCTGTTTTGATCGAGTTGTCTTTGTACGCAAGTGTCATGTTAGGTGTCATATCGGTGCCCTCCGTATGTTTTTATTTCTTTAAGCCGTTCCGAGTAATCCCGCAAGCTGCGACTGCTGGCTCTGCAGATTTGCCATCGCTGCTTCCATTGCCGAGAACTGCTTATAATACTTTTCTTCAAGATTTGAAAGTCTGTCTTCCCAAGCAGATATGCTCTTATCGTAATCGGTGATCTGCGACTGTATCTGCTTATCGTTATATAACGTAAGCGCGCTGCTGATCGATGAAGCAGACATCTTTTCCGAAAGTGTTTTATAAAAGTCTGAGATCACTCCCGAGAATACCTTGCTGACAAGTTCGGGATCCTGATCTATCGCGCTCTTCAGTTTGTCTTCCTTTGAAGCGTACTGTCCGTCTTCCGAATCACCGTCGATATGGAGAAGTCCGTGTTCAGTGTAGGCTCCCGTTCCGACTCCGAAAGAGGAAAGCGAATAACTCTTGCCGTCAACTTCAACCGTCTTCTGCATTGCCGAGCGAAATACCGACATAAGCGAATTGAGTGTATCATCACGTCTCAAGAGTGAGCCTTTGATCTTGTCTTCCCAGAGCTCGATCTGCTTTTCACTCATCGATTCCTTGTCGTCATCGGTAAGCATCTGATAATCTCTTGCCGAAGCTGCGTTGTACTTCTCGTACATGTCGGTCATCAGTTCGTTATATGACTTAACGAATTCTTTTATCTTGCCGTATACGCTCTCGGAATCGTTTGTAACCGTAATCGATACAGGCTGGGATGTAACTCCCTTAAGTTCGAGTGATAGACCGTTTGCCTTTACCGAATTAACCGAAGAAGTGATAACCGCGCCGTTGAGCTTAACCCTTGCATCCGATGCCGCTACGATGGCGATCTCATCGGCACTGTTTGCCACGCGATCCGTCTTGACGGTCTCTTCATCAAAATTCTGAAGTCCGAGTGCTGCAAGTCCGTCTTCTCCTGTGTAGTCAGAAACGAGTGTAAAACTGTTTTCCTCGCCTGTCGTCCTCGATCCGACATAAAATCTTCCGTCGTCTGCCGAGAAGTTTGCATTAAGACCTGCCGACTTAAGGAAATCAACAAGATCGCTCATCTTTGTTTCATCGTCGATCGTAAGGGTTTTACGTGTCTCGGGATCTCCGCCTTTTTGAACGCTTATGGTCTGTCCGGCTGCCATTCCCGCACTTTCAAGGGTCGACTGAAGAGTAAGATTCTTGCTCTTGATCTGCTTTCCCGTAACGTACTGAGCGTTGGCGAGTTGTTCGATCTCTACCGTGTATGTTCCGTTGGCTGTCGATTCTGCTTTAGCTGTGAGCTTCGATTCGTCGGAGCTTGCTGCCTTATGTGAAAGGTAAGTTCCCTGCAGTTTAAGCGACGAGAGCTTCTCGGTATAAAGGGCATAGATCTTTGTATTCATCTCTTCCCATTTTTCTTTTTTCCATTCGAGCTTTTTCTTATTGCCCTCAAGGTTTGTCTTCTTAAGAGACTGGGCAGACATAAGCTCTTTGATGATTGCATCGGTGTCGAGACCGGAAGCAAGTCCGCTTAATCTTATAGGCATGTGCGACCTCCTTGTCGATTACTACTCTCTCAGTGTCAATTCTTTTCTTAAACGATCATCTCTTCTCGTCTACGATGATACCTGCCAACTCCCACATCTTGCTGATCATATCGAGTGTTTCCTCGGGAGGGAACTCTCTGATGATCTCGTTTGTCTGCTGGTCGATGATCTTGACCGAGATGCTCTTTGTTGCCTCGTGATACGAGAACTGAGCATTTGTATGACCGAAATGAGCCTTTCTGTTGGCCTTCTCGATAGCTGCTTTTACCTGGTCATCCGTCGGTGCGGGCTTTCCTTCAGCTGAAGGTGCCGAATCCTGAACCGATGTAACAGGAGCACTTACCGGTGCTGCAGAAGCAACTGCGTCTGTATATTGATAACTGTCTGTACTTACAGGCTTAGGTGCCTGAACGCTTGTTGTTTGATAGATTCCATCCATCCCAGATACCTCCTTGTATTATAAAAGCGTACGTTCAAAATCCCTTTGAACAGGTTCCTACAACATATATCGGCAAATTTGTCAAAAACATTACATATAATAAAAAAGATTTTTATTAATTTCCGACAAAAAAAGCAGCACCCCAAAAGGATACTGCCGCTATTTCCTATAATTTTGTAACCTTCACATGCCCGGCCGGGCAGTCCGGTTTCGCCGTTATTCTATCAGAAAGTAAGAAGCTTCTCGATCGTTTCCTTACTCTGTTCAAGTGCTACGGCTTTACGGTTTTCCTCCTCGATCTGAAGGAATATTTCTTTGCGGTATACAGGTACGGAACGGGGTGCTACCACTCCGATCTTGACCTGGTCACCTTTGATCTCGAGAATCGTGATCTCCACATCTTTCCCGAGCATGATCGATTCGTTGATTCTTCTGGACAGAGCGAGCATCAGTTTTCCTCCTTTCCCGCTGCCTTAAGGAGATCGTAGATCTTGAACCGGATCTCATAATCCTGATTCTCAACAACGGTCTGTACACCCTTCATCGAATCGGTATTGATGATGATGGGGGCCTTAAGATTGGTTGTCATGTTGGTAAGATCCTCGGGAACTGTAACAGTCACAAGAACGGAAATATTTTCCTCGTTCCAGTCACCCAGGGTCTCAAGCGCTTCATCCTCGACAACAGGATTATAGTCGGGCTTAACAATTGTAGGGATCATAACAGGGAGTGCGAGCGCCTGTTCATCAACACACTGAAGCCACGAAATAGCGGGCCTTTCCTTTGCTTCATTATTGAATATGAGTGCAAATCTCTTATACTCCTCAAATCCGAAGAGACCGCCGTCAAATTCGATCACCTTGTCATCAGCAAGATCTACGGTACCGAAATATCTGGTATTTATTCTCATGTTTTACCCTCCTCATAAAATGTTTTTAGGATAAATGAATGCACGTTAACGATTGTTTATTATTATATCACGTCTTGTGCTATTTGTGTCATTTTTTGTAAATAAGAGATTTGTACATCCCTTTTTGATATTAATGATCTTACAGGAAATCAAGAAGTGTATTCTTGACTACCTTTGCTGCAGAAGAAAGCGATGCATTGTAAACAGTCTGCATAGCGTTATAATTTACTACCGTATCAACAAGATCCGCGTCTTCGTTCTGTGAAAGGAGATCCGTAAACTCTGTCTGCTGGGTTGAAAGTCTCGACTGTGTAAGTTCAAGTCTGTTATATCTTGTTCCGATATCGGCTGTTGCAACGTTTACGATATCTTCTTCCTGTGACATGCCCGTGAGCGCTTTCGCATAAGCCTGTCTCATAATGCCGTCTTTAAGATCAAGCTCTGTGTTGAGAACATCAAGTATATCGGAAAGCTTTGTTCTCTGTTCATCGGTGATAGTATCATCTTTCATTGCAAGCTTAACGTCTTCGATCTCCTGCTTTACACGGTCAACATCACCGATCGCCTGAACTACATCATCAATCGTTCTGCCGAGTGAGTGGCGGAAAGCGTCTCTGCCCTGAACGTTTATGGGCATCTGCTGGTTGAAATTGATCTCAAAAGCTATCTTCTGATCTTCAGCCGTGTAACGGATTGCCAATTCCTCTCTCTCTGTCTCATCCTCTATCGAGAGGTCACGTTTTACGCAGTCAAAGTAGTGTTCGGGTCTGAGCTCGTTCTTTTCAAAATCCTGCTTTTCGTATGTGATCTCAAAATCAGAATATCTGAATTGGCTGTATACGGCGCTTCCGAGTATTATCTCGCCCGTGTCCGCAAGGAAGTGTATCTCGTCTTCCTCAGGCTTGTATGCGAGCGGATCCTTCGATGTCAATGTTACCATATCGCTTTCGGAAAACTCATCCGTATAGATGCGGTTTCCTTCGTCATCGAGTTCGTATGTCCCGTCTTCAAGCTTGCTCGGGATCTTAAGAGAGATCGATGCACCGTCTTCAACACTCTTAAGCTCATCATACGAAAGTCTGAGTCTGTATACGGTCACCTCATTGGGTCTTATCTCCGTATCAAAGCTGTCGTAGTTTTCAATATCAAACTCGTTGTAAGGACATGTGTCGACGATCCTTTTACTTATCTCCACCTGATCCGTTGTCATCGTCTCGGTGATCGTATAATGCTCTGTATGGCTCTCGTCTCCGAAAACAAGAGGTGTATTTGTCTTGTATCCGGTAAAGAGGTAACGTCCCGCATAATTGGCGTTGCCTTCCTGGTATACCTGTGAGCGGAGCTCCTGAAGATTGATCGCGATGCTTCTTCTGTCTTCCTCGGTGAGTGTATCGTTGGCACCCTGAACACAGTAGGTATGAATATTCGTGATAATCTCGCTCGTAACCTTAAGCGCACTCTCGGTCGTCTCCATCCACGACATCGCATCGGGGATGTTCTTCTCGTAGTACTGATTAAGCTCGGAAAGATTGGTACGAAGCTTAAGGGCTCTGACCGCAACGATAGGATCGTCCGACGGGCGCTGTATTGCAAGTCCCGTTGCGTACTTTTCTTCAAGTCCGTTCATTGTACGCTTATTGTTATTGATGTTATAAAGCATGTTGTTGGTCATCATCCTGTTGGTGATACGCATATTCAGAGACCTCCTTTTTACATATTGATAAGTCTTTCATATATCTCGTCCATTGTGCTAATGACCTTCGCCGAGAGGTTATAAGCGCTCTGATATCTTACAAGTGACATCGATTCTTCGTCCATGTCCACACCGGATACCGAAAGCCTCTGGTTTGAGATCGCCGTGAGGACGTCAGCCTGATTCTCGTTGAACGAAAGAGCCTTCTTGGAGTCAACTCCGAGTTCTGCGATAAGTGACTGCAGGAATCCCGAAGGAGTACCCTGTTTGAACATCTTTGTATCGTTCTTGAGTGCTATCATATCAAGTGCGAGATCGTTGTTTGATTCTCCGTTCACAACATCTCTGGCTGTTGCGATCTTTCGGGGATCCTTGTACACTTCATCGGTAACGCATATACCGGCTGCCGTCATGAAATAATAGCTTCCGTAGTTTTCTTCTTCGTCTTCAATCGCATAAGCTCCGGTCTGACTGCTGATGATTATTCCGGCATCCTTATCGTCTTCGGAATAATCAAACACGTAATTCTCACCCGACACAATGTTGCGTGTGTTAAAGAAATCAAGTCCGGGCTCATTGTCAAGATCGCGGCCTTCTTTGTGAAGATCGTTGTATCTGCGTGTAAATACTCTTGTGAACTCGTTGAGCTGCTGCATATAGTATGCAAGGCCCTTATATCCTATGCCGGTTCCGACACTCGTTTCAACTTCATCGACATCCTTCGAGATCGGATCATCAAGCGCGAATTCATATACGTAGTTGTCATCCTCATCAAGTGTTACGGTGAATCCGTTGTACTTGTATTCACGGTTTCCGACGGTGATCGTTCCTGTGGGTGCGATATGAAGATGTTCAACTTTGTTGACGCTTGTATCGGTAACGGTGATAAATTCGTCGCCGTAGCTTGCCGTACAAACACCGTTAAAATACTGTTTATTATTTCCGTCACGCATCTCGTAAAGCGCCTGTATACGTCCTCCGTTGTGGAGTGCGTCAAATGTCTGACCGCTGTCCCAGACCACATCGTAAAGTCCGTCAAGATCAGACTGGTAAAGCTTTTCTTCTCTGGGAACTATCGTGAGCGAATGAGCATCAAAAGTGTCAACGAGAGTAGTCTCTCCGACCTTAAGTGTGTAGCTCGTAACACCCGCCGCATCATTTCCGACTCTCTTTTCAACTACCGAAACATTTACGATATTTGAAAGCTTATCCACAAGGATATTTCTCTGGTCTCTGACGTCATTTGCCGTTCCGCCGTTAACCTCAAGTGTGTTTATCTGTTTTGTGAGGCCTGCGATCTGAATCGCATATGAATTAACGGAATCGACCATCGTCTTTATCTCAAAGTTTACATTCTCCTGAAGCTGTGTAAGGCTTGTCTGAAGAGAATTGATGTATTCGCAGAAATTCTGTGCGAAGCTGTTGGCCTGTGTTCTTGCCGTCAGATTTGCGGGATCCTTCGAGAGCTCCTCAAGCGCATTGTTGAACTTGTTGAAGTTGCTGTTGAAACCTTCAAGCTGCACTTCGTTGAAGTAGTTCTCAATGGACTGCATGTAATATTCCTGTGCTGCGTAGTATCCGGAAAGGGTATTGTTACTGCGGTACTTTGTGTCGTAGTAGGCATCTCTCTGCTGTTCAATGTCATTTATCTCGACGCCCGTTCCGATCATACCGTAGGATCCGTTCGCACGGAGCGGAACACCTGCCGTCTGTTTTACGAGCTGACGCGAATAACCCTCAGTCTCGGTGTTCGAGATGTTGTGGGCTGTCGTATTTATTCCGACCGACGCACCGTAAAGGCCCGTAGTTCCGATCGTAAGTCCGAAAAATGTATTAGGCATGTGTTACTCCTTTCAGGGAAGCATTCCTTTGCTCCCATAAAACCGTTATACAAGCTTTAACGCTTATGCTAATTTAAGGATCAAATGTTCAAGCATCCGGTCGATAACACTGATATACCTCGCCGATGCGTTATATGCGTGCTGATATCTGATCAGATAAGTAAGTTCCTCGTCGGATGAGACTGCGGTTGTTGCAAGTCTCTTGTCGTTTACCGCATTCACCATGCACTCCTGATTTTTCGAGAGGATGTTGAATTCGTCTCCCTTGGTTGCGATCTCACCGATGAACTGTGTGTAATAATTTGTTACGTTATTATAGGTAAGAGCGTTGGGAGAGAGAGTTGCGAACGGCTCCTGCCATTTCGTAAGGAGCTTTTTGATCATGTCCATATCATAATCGCCGGTTCCCGTAGCATCGATAACGGGAAGCTTTGATTTATTCTCTATGATCGAAGCGTTGAGCTCTATCTCACCGAGCGTGTAAAGTGTGTAGTTGTCTTCGGGATCCTCTGCGTTGTAGATCCTGACATTTTCAAGAACGGTGCCGTCCGCAAGAGTGATGTCCTGAGGATTCATATATCTTCTGACCGTCTTTCTTGAGAAGAGTTCCTCGCCGGGAGTTGCGTTTTCATCAACACCGACAGGCGCGTGTTCTTCATCGAAGATCCTGATCTTTGTATCGTCTTCATATGTATATGTCGTTCCGTCGTTGAGTTCGACCGTTGTACCGGCTGCTATTACGACTTCTTTGTCGGGACAAAGCGTGTCATTTATGATGGTGACAACGCCATGTATAAGCTGATCGAACTGAGCCTGTGTACGCATCATTATCGAAGATTCGATATGAAGGTTGTATTCTTTGGTCGCCTCTTCATATTTATCAAGAGCGAGGTTGTATTCGTCTTCGTCAACGTAGCCGTCTTCGTCGGTATAATCTTCAATCTTGGGTTCGAGAGGTATATCGGTATATTTTCCGATCATCGTTCCACGCGCCTGCAGGGCACCCTTAAGGCTTCCGATATCCGAATTTGCCGCCGTGCTCGGCACCTGTGACCAGTCAAACACTTCGACTCCGCCGAGATGAGGCCAAACAGGGATAAGAATATCTGCCGCTTCGTCGAGAGGTGTTTCGATACCCTGCTTTTCACGATACTGAGCCATCGTCAGGTAATCCATATGATAGCAGAAATCCTCAGAAAGGAATGTCGATCCGTCGATCGCTATCGTTACACGTCCGTCTATCTGTTCTTTATAATCTATCTTTACTATCTGACCGAGTTCATCAAGAAGATGATTTCGTTCGTCACGGTAGTCATTTGCATTTTCAACTTCACTGCTTTCGTAGAAAACTATCTTTCTGTTGAGTTCGTAGATCCTGTCGCCGATCTCGTTAATGCGTGTGATCTTTTCACGGATGTTTGTGTTGAGGTTGAGTTGGAATTCTTTGAGCTGTTTGTAGATCTTGTCCGATCTTTCTATGAAGTTCACACCGGTCTCAACGAATGTTGCCTGTGCAACTCTGCTGTCCGGTTCTTTTGAAAGTTCCTGAAGGGATACCCAGAAATCCTTAAGTGAATCCTGGAAAGCTACTCCCTGAAGCTCTCCGAAAAGATCTTCGATTTCCGATACGGCGTCACGCTGTGCTTCGTAATAACCCTGTCTGCCGATTTCCTGTCTGTATGCTTTATCCAAAAAAGTATCGCGCACCTGCCTAACCTGTGCGGGGTCAACACCGAGTCCGACCTGCATAGGCGAAACCGATGTCTGACCTATCAGAAGATAAGGCGATGAGTCATAGACCATCTGCTGCCTTACGTAGCCTTCTGTGTCCACATTGGCTAAATTGTGCGCGACTACATTGAGTCCGTATTGTCCTGCTTTAAGCCCCGAAGTGCCGACCGATAAATCTCCGAATAAAGACATAAGCTTCTCCCGTCGGGACCAAAGCCTTATTGCTTCGCGTCGAACATCCCTGTTCCACCTGAAGAGGTTTGATCCTCATGCGCTCCTCGCGTATAGTTGCTTACCCCGGGCGACATCCTTGTGCTTTGAATGAGATTAATGTTAAAATCTATCATTTCCAGGGATTGTTCAATCAGTAACTTATTTCTGTCGTTTATTGTGACAAGTGCTTTGAGGGTAGCGGTAAGTTCGTCATGTATCCTGCACAGAGCATCCTTCTCGACAGGTTGCTTTTTCATGATCTCGACGAGTGTCTTCATATTCAGAGTCGCCGGGTCACGAGAGAGAACTGTCCCGATATTTTTAATGACCTCATCCCTTTTATGTTCGAGTGCGTTGATCTTTTCGATCGCAAGCTGCTCTTTATCGGTTATTTCCTGAAGGGCTTTGAGGTCATTGTCAATAATAACTCTCGTTTTTTGAGAGGCTATCGGTATCAGTTCTTTGTAAAGTTCGTTCTCGGATGACATCACATCCACAAGCTCGCTTATCAGTCCTGCCACGTTTGAATCTCCTTTATACATAAGCCTTAACGCTTATGTAAACATCGTACAGAATCCATTCCTAAGGCTTCTGTTTTGTCAGATATCAAAGCTCTCAAGGAGCTTGTTTGCGAGATCTTCATCACTAACGGAATAAGTTCCGTTTGCGATCGCCTGCTTAATAGCAGCGATTCGATCTTCGCGAACATCGGGAGCTGCTGCAACGGCTGCTTTTGCTACCTGCATATCCTTTCCTGTCCTCGAGATTTCAAGGCTGTCAGAGAACGAAAGTCCGCTTGCGCGGTCTGTTTTTTTGGTTGCCCTTGAACTGTAAAGCTGGCTAACCTGATTCATAGCATCGATTCTCATAAATTTCACACCTTTCTTGTTAGCTTAACCCTCTGACTTATTTATCGGATGCGGGGAAAGAAAACTTTATATCTGTTTTAAAAAAACTTTACGAAATCGAAATAATCTTAGTCGATTGTTTCGAGATAATAATTGGTCAACTGTTTTGAAAATACTCGGTCGACTGTATCGGCCGGCCGCTACGGAGGCGTCCCCGTAAACGGCTTATTGCTTCTCCTGAGGGGCCGAGAGTCCGAGATCTTCTTTTATCTTGGTTGTCGAGATACCCTCTGTTCTGGGAAGATATACCACTTCACAATAATCCTTGAGGAAATCGAATTTTCCCTTCCAATCGTCTCCCATAACGAACACATCGATATTGTTTTTCACAACATCATCGATCTTCTGCTCCCATGTATATTCCGGAAGTACCTCATCAACGTATCTGATCGATTCAAGTATCTTCTTTCTGTCTTCAAAGCTGTAATAAGCCTTTTTTCCTTTGACAGCGTTAAATTCGTCCGACGATACCACAACCACAAGGTAGTCCCCGAGCTCTCTCGCGCGACGCAAAAGATTGATATGCCCCACATGGAGCAAGTCATATGTTCCGTATGTTATTACTTTTTTCATTTCTGTCCCTTTCTCTGTTTCCCATGACAGCCTTTTTATCTGTACATATCCTTATATATGTAGCTTTATTTTCTTCGACTGTCAACCCTTAATATATGAGGCCCTGTTTCCGGCTGTTATTCCTTATATATATGACTTATTGCGCCGGCTCTCATTCCTTTATATAGGTAACTTTGCTTCCCTTGCCTCCACGGGCTCTGCATCTGAGCTTTGAGCAGTCTATCGTCTTTCCCGCGATCTTTGCGCGGTCGGTTCCGATATGGATCAAAGCCGCACCTTCAACAGTGTCGCCCGAACCGAGCACCATACTCCTTACGCCGCGTCCCGTCTTCTTAAACTCGGGGACTTCACTGAGCGGGAATATAACGCCCATTCCCTTCTTCGTTGCCACAAGCACTCTTGCTGCAGGATTGATGACTTCCGGCGCGCCGATCAGGTTGATGGACACGACCTTATCCCCCTCGGAGAGCTTTGTCGATGCCATCTGAAGTCGTGCGGTCTCAAACTCGATACCGGATGTGAGCTTTATCGCCCCACTCGCCGTAGTGAACAGTAAAAGGCTCTCAAACAATTCTTCGAACGAGCAATAAAGGATAGCTTCCTCATCATCTATTTTGCAAAGGTTATGTATAAGCGTTCCCTTTTCCTTAAGTCTCGTGCGCGGGATCTTTTCAGCTTTTACACGGTTGAGGTTACCACCGTCCGTAAATATGCACAGGACTCCGTCGCTCTTCATATGAACCACATGCGTAAATTCAGCGACCTGCTCCGGCGAAGCCTTCTGGAACGTTTGCTCATCAACGCACTTTGTATAACCGAATCTGTCGATCAGGACAGCAAGCTCTTCGATCTTAACTTCCTCAACATAGTTGTCTGATTCGATCTCATCAATCTTTGTTTTTCTCTGATATGATATTTCCTTCTTTATCACTTTCAGGCGCTCACGAATAACGTTGCAAAGCGCACTTTCACTCGAGAGAACTTCTTCGTAAGAAGCTATCTTACCGAGCAGATCCTCATGTTCATCGATAAGCTTCTGCATCTCAAGGCCGATAAGTCTCGAAAGCGGCATAGCAAGGATCGCATTCGCCTGTTTCATCGTAAAATCAAGCTTGAATGCCATCATTCGTGATTTTTCCGATTTAAATGCGATATCGGTCACATCTCCGCGTGTCAGACAATCCTTGGCCTGCTTTACGCTCTTACTTCCTCTGAGTATCTCTATTATCAGATCGATGATATCGGTTGCACGCAGCAGACCCGATACAACTTCTTCCCTATCTTTCGCCTTCTCGAGCATGTCTTTGTGCTCAAGTATCGTAAGCTCTTTTCTGAAGGCGATAAACTCTTCGATGATCCCTTTCAGATCAAATACGATGGGCTGTTTCTCCTTAACCGCGAGGAGATTTACGCTGTATGTGTCCTCGAGCGGTGTTTTCTTAAAGAGTCCGTTCAAAAGGTTCTGGGCGTCCCTGTCCTTTTTGACTTCAATAACGACTCTCACGCCTTCCTTGGAAGACTCGTCGCGTACATCATAGATCTCGTCGAATACTTTGTCTCGCATAAGCGTTGAGAGCGCTTCTACAAGCTTTACCTTATTTCCCGATACTGTATAGGGGATCTCGGTAACGACTATATTTGTGCGGCCGTATTCGCCTTTTTCCATGTGCGTGAGCGCCCTGATGCGTAGTTTTCCTTCTCCGGTCTCGTATATCGCAGGGATGTCTCCGCCGTTTACGATGATACCCCCTGTCGGGAAATCCGGGCCCTTGACGTATCTCATAAGCTCTTTGTTTGTGATCTGCGGCTTATCAAGGAGTGCGATACATGCGTCAAGCACTTCACCGGGATTGTGCGGCGGGATGTTCGTCGCCATGCCGACGGCGATACCTGTCGTTCCGTTTATAAGCAGATTGGGGATGTTTGCGGGCAGAACGGTCGGCTCTTTTTCGTTTTCGTCGAAGTTTGGCATAAACGGCACGATCCCGCGCTCGAGACCTTCGAGCATCCTCATCGCACCCGGCGAGAGCCTCGCTTCCGTATAACGCATGGCTGCGGCACCGTCTCCGTCTATCGATCCGAAGTTTCCGTGACCGTCCACAAGCGGAACATTAAGCGAATAATCCTGCGCCATATGAACAAGTGCTTCATATATGGAGCTGTCGCCGTGAGGATGATATTTACCCATCGTATCGCCGACGATCCTCGCACTCTTTCTGTGAGGCTTATCGGGGGCGAGCCCGAGCTCGTTCATAGCATAAAGGATCCTTCTTTGTACAGGCTTTAATCCGTCCCTGACGTCGGGGATCGCTCTTGAAATGATAACGCTCAGGGCATAATCTCTGAACGAATTCTTCATCTCCTCAGCAAAATCAAGCTGCACAAATTGCTCCTGTTTCGTACTCATACATCTACTCCAATTCTTCTGTTTAGGTGATATCGAGATTTGCGTCTCCCGCTTCCGTCATAATGAACTCACGACGCGGAGGCACGTTGCTTCCCATAAGCAGAGACGTAACCTCGTCAGCCTCCACACCGTCGCTGATATTCACCTGCGCGAGTACTCTCTGCGCCGGGTCGAGCGTCGTCTCCCAAAGCTGCTCGGCATCCATTTCACCGAGACCTTTATATCGCTGAAGCGATACGATCTTCTTTCCGGACTCTCTGAACTTTTCAAGAGCCGCATCATTAAAGAGGTATTCCGACTGTTTGCGCGTCTTCCCCGCTTTGGTCGTCTCGTATTCGACCTTATAAAGGGGCGGAAGTCCTCTGTATACTTTTCCCTCGTAAATGAGCTGGGGCATAAATCTGTAGAAGAATGTGAGTAGGAGCGTTGATATGTGTGCTCCGTCCACATCGGCATCCGTCAGGATTATTATCTTATCGTATCTGAGTTTCGTAATGTCAAAATCATCGCCGATGCCGCACCCGAACGATGCGATCATCGATTTTATCTCGTTGTTGAGCAATATCTTTTCGAGCGTCGCCTTCTCAACGTTTATGATCTTACCCCTAAGCGGAAGGACTGCCTGGGTTTTTCTGTCGCGTGCGGTCTTTACCGTGCCTCCCGCAGAATCACCCTCGACGATATATACTTCGCACTCCTCGGCTTTCTTCGACGTACATGCCGCAAGCTTGCTTCTCGTATCCACGTCGCTGAGCTGCTTGAGAACGGCATTTCTCGCCTTGTCTCCCGCTCTGCGGACATTATATGAGCGCATGGAGTTGTCGAGTATTGTCTTCAATATCTCGACGTTTTTATCAAAATAACGTGTTACTTCACTCACAAAGACGTCTTCAACGGCAATCTTTGCGTCATTGTTTCCGAGCTTTGTCTTCGTCTGGCCCTCAAACTGCGGGTCGGGATGCTTGATCGACACGATTGCCACGATCCCGTTTCTTATATCTCTTCCGTCGAAATTATCGTCCTTTTCCTTTAACACGCCAAGCTCTCTGGCGTACTGGTTGAGTACCCTCGTAAGTCCCGATTTAAATCCCGTGACAAGCGTTCCGCCGTCTACAACGTTTATGCAGTTGCAATACGAATTGATCTGCTCGGAGAACCCGTCGGTATATAAGAACGATACCTCGACCTCAATCTCTCCGCTCTTGCCCTCTATATAAACCGGGTCCTTCATGATCGTATTCTGGTCACGACATATATAACGCACAAAGCTGCGGATTCCCTCGTTTTCCATAAAGGTCTCGCTGTAACCCGAACGCTTATCTGTGAACGTGAGCTTAAGCCCCTTATTCAGGAATGCCGTCTCCTTGAGCTTCTTGGTAATAACTTCGTCCTTAAACTCAACCGTGTCAAATATCTCGGGATCGGGATAAAACGTGACTTTTGTTCCCGTATCGTTTTTTGCGGCGCGCCCCGCGATCGGCAGCATCCCCTTCTCAAGTTCTACAGTGGGATGACCTCCGTTCTCGTATTCATCTCTGTATACGTGGCCGTCTCTCTTAACTTCAACGATCATTTTGCGTGAAAGCGCATTGACGACGGATGCTCCTACACCGTGGAGTCCGCCCGAGACCTTGTAAACCGAATTACCGAATTTTCCTCCGGCATGAAGAACAGTATAAACAACCCTGACCGTGGGGATGTGCTCGGTGGGATGTATATCCACCGGAACCCCGCGCCCATGGTCCGTCACAGAAACAGCACCGTCCTTTTCGACGGTAACCTCAATTTCATTGCAAAAACCGGCCAGATGTTCATCGATACCGTTATCAAGAATTTCCCAGATAAGATGATGAAGTCCCCTGCTTCCCGTACTTCCGATATACATGCCGGGACGCTTTCTAACAGCCTCCAGGCCCTTCAAAACGACTATTTCGCTGCCGTCGTATTTCGTCATATCCTAAAACCCCTTGTTCTTATTTTTCGCCCTTATGCCGCAAGATCATTCTTCCTCGGCTTTGTCGCAGCCTATCATTATGATCCCGTCCGCATACTGCATGTCGCATATATACCCTTTGGGCCCTGTCGCGTTATACCAGCACTGATTATCCGAATCGCCCTTGATAACGTTTTTGTCAAAACCGGCCTTTTCCAGTTTTTTCGCATAAGCGCGTGCGTCCTCCAATGTACAGCCCTCATATAGCGCGTAAGGGAGATCCGCATCCTGTTTTCCTGTGCTTAAAACTCCCGCGTCAGGCATCGGAAGAACCTCAAGCATCTCCTCACCGAAGTACATCTCCGGTCCTTTTTCCTTCTCTTCTTTAAAGAATCCGCATCCTATGTCTATCGACGACTCTGCAATATTGTAATCAACGATGGCGTACCATCCCTCATCGTTATAAGCGTGAAAATCGATGTCTCCGTTGTGATCCACATAATCAGCCTCGACATTAAATCCGGCTTTTTTTACCTCTTCGACATAATCTTCTACTTTTCTTTTCGAGGATACGTCTCCGATCAATATATGATCGAATGTTTCTTCGCAGGTACGGCCCTGCGTTATACCGCCTTCAAAAACCGGCATAAAGAGCAGAAAACTGTCTTTCCAGGCAGGGTCGGATTGTGAAGGTGCTCCCTTAGGCGACGTTTCTTTCGCATCCTCCTTCGAGTCATCTTCCGAGACCTCTTCCGGATCGGCTTCGTTCGCTTTTTTATCTTCTATCTCGCTGTTTTCTAAGGTGTCAGCCTTTTCTTCTACATCTGTAGACTCGTTTGCAGGCTGAATTTTTTCTTCTGTTATACCATTCGGAGTCTCTTTCTCATCCGAAACATTTTTAGTAGTTTCTGCTTTTAACGTTCCTTCCTCTTTTTCTCCCGAGGCATTTGTATTCTGCCGGTTGTCCGATAGAGTGTATTCACCGGATTTTTCCGCACTTTCTCCGAAGAACCCCGAGCATCCCGCAAGTAACGTCATATTAACGACAAAAAGCGCAGTAAGTAAAAGAGCTGCGCATTTTGTCAAAAGAAAGTTTCCGAATCTTTTCATTTACTTCTCCTGAGCGATTTCTCCCGACCTCTTAAGTGCTATCTTCGTGATAAGAGGACCGGTAAGTTCATAAATAACCGTTCCGCAAAGAATAACCGTTCTGATCGTCGGTCCGTGTTCGGGAACAACGGTCATCGCCGTAGCAGCAAGTCCTATTGCCACACCGGCCTGCGGAACAAGCATAAATCCCAGATGATTCCTTATGTTCTTCGACGAATGTGTGATAACCGATCCAAACATCGCTCCGCCTATCTTTCCGATAACTCTCGCAACTATATAGATAACTCCGATAAGTCCGATGCTCGGAAGAATCGATATATCAAGCTGTGCACCCGAAACGAAGAAGAAAAGCATATACAGAGGCGGTGTCATTCTGTCCGTAAGTTCAAAAACAGCGTCACTGTTCTTGGAAGTATTGCAGAAAACAGCGCCCATGACCATGCAGGCAAGCAGTGCCGATAGTCCGAGAAGCTTTCCCACTCCGACGCAAGTAAACACAAGCGCAAATGCTATCGCAAGCCTGTTTCCGCGTCCCGTAAAGAGCATTGTCAAGAATCTGAAGCATATTCCGGCAACTGCTCCGAGAAGCAACGCGCCGAATATTTCAATGAACGGACCTAAGATCGCCGATGCCGTAAATCCTTCCGATCCCGATATGCTTTTGGCTATCGCCACCGAAATACCGAAGCACATAAGCGCTGCGGCATCGTCAAGCGCAACTACCGCGATCAGCGTGTCCGTAACCTCTCCCTTTGCCTTGTACTGCTTGACTACCATAAGCGTTGCTGCGGGAGCCGTAGCGGCTGCTATGGCGCCGAGGCTGAGCGAGAACGGTACATCGAACCCGGCAATTATGAGCGCCAGATCAACAACGAGAACCGCTCCGAGCGATTCCGTTATCGCTATTATGAGCGGTGCGCTTCCGACCTTTTTCAGGTAAGAAAGCCTGAACTCCGCTCCTATCGAAAAGGCAATAAATCCGAGTGCAACCTCAGGAATTATACCGAGTGATTCAACCGTACCCGCGTCTATGATCCCGAGTACATAGGGACCTGCTATAAGTCCCGCTATAAGATATCCCGTTACATTGGGAAGTTTCAGAAATTTCATGAGCTTGCTCGATGCGAGTGCAAAGGCAAGCGCGATTGCCAAACTGATGTAAATGTTCATTGTCTTATTCCTTCGTGCTTATTCCTTCCACATAAGTTATGGGAACAACAAACATTATACCCGAATTAGGCGTATTAAGATCAACAAATGACTTTATGGTCTCTCTTGCGTCAATTACCTGTTCGTCTCTCACAACAAAAATCACAACTTTGCTTTCAGGCTTGTCTTCGTCTTTAAGAACACGTCTGAGCATTCCGAACATCGGAATATCTTCCATGTTCACAAGCTCTTCGCCCATGCCCTTTCCTTCAAGGATTGTACCTCCTTTGACTCCGTGAGAAGCAAGTTCCTTAAGTATTGGATCAAGGTTTCGATCATCCTTAAGGATAAGTGTAAGTAATTGCATTATTTCTCCTTTCTCAACAGAAAGACCGCCCACCGATCCGGTGAGCGGCCATTGTTGCTCGTTATTAATCGGTGCTTCTTCTGTGTTTCTTTGATTGCTTGATCTTGTACATGTTATTATCTGCTTCATTTACAAGGCTTTCAAGCGGTTTCGACGAAGCATCGCCCTCGTTCCAAACATGGCCCATGCTCGCAACGATATCAACAGGAAGAGATTCTCTCTTCGAGTACTCGGTCAGGTATCCGCGGATCTGGTCCTCTTTCGTGAGGATCTCCGATTCGTTAATAAACTCAGCTATTACAAGGAATTCGTCTCCGCCCATCCTGACTTTAACGCTATCCTCGGGCATAACCTTCGTGATCGCTTCGGCTATGCCGTTAATGGCTATATCACCGACCGAATGGCCGTATGTATCGTTAAGTACCTTAAGATCGTCAAGATCGACGTATATAAGGTAAACCTTACCGTCATGCTTTTCGTAAAACTCCTCGGCAAATGTAGCGTAACCGAATCTGTTGTAAAGTCCTGTCATCGCATCCTGCGTGTAAAGGGCTTTAAGCTTCTTGTTCACGAGAGCCACTTCATGACGCTGATGCATGGTATCCATTGCCTGTGAAAGCGCTTCGCTGTATGTTCTGAAATCAAGCAGATTCCATGAGCTCTCCTCGTAAGGGATAACACAATATCCGAAAGTGATATCACCGAAATGAAGCGGTGAGAACATGTATATCTTCGATTCGTAAAGATCAGCCCATTCCGGAGGATAAAGCTGTTCGGAAATCTTTATCTTTCCGACTCCCGTGCTTGTGTACATATCGAGCACTTCGTCGTACCCCGTAAATACATCTTCCCCGTACATCTCCATAGCCGAAGGGTTAATGCAAAGGCAGATATCATAAAGTTTAAGGTGCCTCTTGCATTCTTCAAGTGCTTCAGGCAGCTTCTCTGCCGTGTTGTACTTGGTCAGGTATCTGCTTATAAGTCTTTGTACGCTTCTAATGTACTCATCTTCGGTCTTTGAAACGTACACATTCGTAAACTCTTTACGGAAATCCCTGAGAACCTTACATCCGCAGCTTTCGTTAAGTCTTACCGTAGTTCCCGAATAGAAATCGAGTTTTCCTTCATGCTTTCCGTCGATCATCTCCATAAGGGTGTTGGCCGCATCATATCCCTGAAGGAAATAATCTCTGTCAACAGTCGTTATCGAAGGGAAATAGAACTGCGCATCAAACAGATTATCAAAGCCTGTTATCTTAAAATCTTCAGGCGCCTGATATCCGTCAGCTTCTGCCTCGTTGCAATAGCCGAGTGCCATAAAATCATTGGCACAGACAACTGCATCCGGAAGATGAAGTCCGAGCTTCTTAAAGTCCTGATATGCCTGTTTGCCGTCACGCTGAAGGAAACCATAGAATCTGATCCTTTCGGGTTCAGGCTCGATGCCATTCGCCTTAAGAGCATCACAATACGCTCTGTAACGCATCTGGTTTTCCTCATTGTTAACGGGTCCGCCAACATAATTTATCTTTTTGCATCCGTGTACCTGTATCAAATGGTCTACGATCTTATATTCAGCACCGTAATTATCCGATCCGATATTGGGCAGTCCGTTATGACGTCTGTCAATGCAAAGTATCTTGGCATTGGCCTTACCTACTTTGTCAAGTATCTCATCGACCACCGAAATCGAAGCGACGCTGTTTACCGCAACAAGAACTCCGTCATACTTTGACGGATTCGGAAGCAGAAATACCTCCAGTTCCTTTTGATAGAATCCCGGAGGTTCAAGGACATCATAGATGTTCATAATATGAAGCTCAACATCGTCCTGATTGAGCCTCTCACAAATACCTTTGATCAACTCATGCGTAAGATCATTATTCCATGAGCTTGAAAGCATTAATATCTTCTTTTTCACGCTTACCTCTTTTAGAAATTGATTACGGCGGAAACTCCCCCCACTTTTTTACCCACATATTCATTATATCTTTTAAGCCTTAAACTATCAAGGCTTTTTGCTTCGGTATGTTATAAAACAAAAAAATACATCCCACCGTGCCGAACACAATGGGATGTATGGAGATAGCATAAGTTTTGGATGATCAGCCCTTTACCGAGCCAACCGCGATACCTGCAATTATATATTTTGAAAGCAGGAAATAAACTACAAACAGGGGGAGTACCGTAAGTGTCAATCCAAGGTAGACCGAACCGTACTCAACCTTGTAAATATCACCTTTAAGCAATGATACCATGATAGGCATGGTATACATCTTCTTCTGGGTAAGAATGATAAGAGGCATAAACAGGTTATTCCAGTTTCCTACGAATGCCATAATACCCTGTGTAGCGATAGCCGGCTTCATGATCGGAAGGGCTATCTTATTGAATGTGTAAAACTCGCCGGCTCCGTCGATACGTGCGGACTGGATGATCTCAAGAGGCAGAGCAGGGATCATGTACTGTCTCATAAAGAATACCATCGCAGGCGCTGCGATTGCCGGTATGATAAGCGGAAGGAAATTGTTTGCGAGTCCTACCGCATAAACCATCTTGTAGAAACCGATAGATACTACGATACCGGGGACCATCATGATCGCCATGATAAATGTAAAGAATCCTCTGCGTGCCTTCCACTCGTATACAACGATCGCATAAGCTGTGAGCGTTGAGAAGTATACAGAGCAAAGCGTAGCACCTGTCGAGATGATTATTGAGTTAACGAATCCTCTGATGGGATCGAAAATGTCTTTACTTGTAAGTATCGTATAGTTCCTTACCAAATGACGCGAAGGAATGAGCGATACTGCTGTTCCCTGAATTTCGGGTGTCGAACGTGTCGAGTTTACGATCATGATAATAAAGGGGAACAAGCTGAGCGCCGCAAGGAAGATACATACGATATATATGATCACTTTAAAGGGCTGAAACCTGGGGAACACCTTAATATTCGAATCCATTATTTGCCCTCCTTAAGAAGCTGCTGTCTTGCAAGCTTTATTTTCTTTTTATACTCGCGCTCCTGCTGCTTAACGATCTTATGAAGTTTTGCTTCATCTTTATCCCTCAGCATAATGAATACGATAGCCGAAAGGATCGAAATGATGATAAACATGATAAGACTGGCCGCCGAAGCTTTGTTATACTGGTACGTGCCTGAGAACGCCTGCATGTAAATGTAAAGAGATGCGGTGAGCGTTGAGTTCTGAGGCTGACCATTTTGGAATACTCTTGGTATATCAAACATCTGCATACCACCGATAAGCGATGTAACGAGCGTATACAGAAGCATTGTCTTCAAATTCGGAATGGTAATATAGAAAAATTGCTGATTACCGTTTGCACCGTCGATCTCTGCGGCTTCATACATTTCAGGGTTGATTCCGAGGATGCCTGCGATAAGTACTATCATTGTATTACCGTACCAAGTCCAGAACTGCATGAACGAAACATTGTACTGAGATGCCGAAGAGCTGATTGCAAAGTTGTATGCATTATCAATGAAACCAAGTTGAAGAAGTATATCATTGATAGGTCCCTTCGGATATGCAAACAGATTCGCGAACAAAATACCGATAGTGGCTGCTGTGATAATATTGGGAAGGTAGAAAACCACCTTGAAAAATCCCTGTGCTTTGATTTTTTTCTGATTATTTGTAAACCAAGCAGAAAGAATAAGCGCCAGAGTGATCTGAGGGATAAAGTTTATGACCCACATCTTGACCGTATTAACAAGAGCTGTACGGAAAGTAGGAGCCTTAAGAGTCTCTGCAAAATTATCCCATAATCCCTGTCCTAAAGAAGGAAGGAATTTAGCATCCGAAAATGCCATTGTACTTCCTTTAAGGTTTGTAAAACCGATAACACCTGTGTAGATGATCGGATATAATGTACAAACAAGGAAAGTCAACACAAAAGGAATGGAAAAAATATATCCATATTTTGCGTAGCTTACACGTTTCCTTTTCATATATAATCCCCGCATCAGCATCCGCTTGGATTTAACAATTTATCAAATGACCAACTGTTACGGATACCTAAAACTGTTTCAGTGAAGATATTTCTTTATATGCTTTCTCCAAAAATAAGATGTTTCTTTTTTTAAAAAGAGGGCAGACGGTGCGTATCCGTCCGCCCTCATTTAATTCATCTGCAAATGAACATTCCGGTGTCGAAATTATTCGATGCCAAGGCTATCCTTTACAGTCTGCTTGAAGTTAGCAATTGCCTCGTCACGAGTAGCTGTGCCACCTGTGTAAGCACGAACTGCATCTCTCCAAAGTGAGTTGATGCTCTCATCGTACTGTGTAAGGTTCTTACCATTTGCATACTTGTTAGCGGGAACGAAGTAATCGAACATGTTCTGTCCGCCAAGGAAGTCAAGCTTACCATCAGACTTAGCCATAACTGTACCTGATGCTACAGAGTCCTTTGTTCCGCCTTCGCCGTTAAGAGTTCCGTTAGCCCAGTAGTACTGAAGACCTGTCTCGCTGCAATCAAGTGTGATCCACTTAATAAGCTCAGCTACGCCGTTCTTAGCCTTTGTGTCCTTGTTAGCAAGAACCCATGTGCCACCCCAGAAGAAGCCGATAGGTGAGTTACATACTGCCCAGTCACCGAATGAGCTGTCATCGCCTTCGCCGCAGTTAGCGCCGATTGTGTAGTTGATGAGCCAAGCGGGTCCGAAGAAACCGAGAACGCCACCGTTCTTCTTCATATCAGCGAACCAGCCTTCCTGCCAGTCCTGAGTATCATGATGATATCCGTTGTCCTTAAGCTTCTTTGAAAGATCAAGGAACTCTTCTCTCTTAGGATCGATGTAAAGCTTGCCGTCTACGATCCAGCCCTTATCTGAGCTGTTCTCAACTGCGTGCCACATATCGCCATCGCCTGAGCAGATTGCATATCCCTTAGCCTTGAGCTCTTCAGCT
>JAILPE010000063.1 GCA_024699645.1 Lachnospiraceae bacterium | reverse complement strand
AATTTACGTTTAAGCATGGATTTGATCTTGATTATCCGCCCTATTCGTTCCTTAATGATGACGGCAGTGTCGGCGGATTTGATGTAGAGTTTGCTCAGGCAGTTTGCGAGAAACTCGGCTGGAAATATGAGTCTGTTCCTTTTAACTGGGATGCTAAGGATGCCGAGCTTAACGCAGGAAGCTGCGATTGCATCTGGTCGGGATTTACGATCAACGGACGTGAAGATGATTATTGCTGGAGCAAGGCATATTCGGATAATACACAGATGATCATGGTAGCTGAGAACAGCGGCATTAAGACACTTGCCGATCTTGCGGGAAAGAATGTCGGTGTTCAGACATCCACATCAGCATACGATCTTCTTCAGGATGAAGAAGGACAGGCAGCACTTGCCAAAACATTTGGAAACCTCGGCGTTTACGAGACTTACACGATCGCATTTAACGATCTTAAGGCCGGTGCTATCGATGCGATCGCTATCGATGTTACAAGCGGAAAGTACCTTATGAGCAACGAGTCGGGTTACAAGTTCCTTGACGAAGTACTCGGAAGTGAGCAGTATGCGATCGGTTTCCGTAAGGGAGACACAGAGCTTCGCGATAAGGTAAACGGCGCTATTGACGAGCTCGTTAAGGACGGAACATATGATAAGATCGGAAAGAAATATCCCGATATATATGACTACCTTTGCCTCGGCAAGTAATTTCGCCGGATCATGCACAGATATTGCCTACTGTGAAAAACGGAGACGACAATTTGCTTTGACGGATTTGTAATGATGAGCGTTCTCTATTCCGTCTTCACGGAGTAGGGAACGTTTTTCGGATAAAGACAGGACGTTCGGATCATTAAGCGCGGACGCAGCACCCGATGCGATGACGAAGCGGAAGTGTTATATACAAACAACAGGAGGAAACTATGACTTTCGGAACGATGCTCGCCACTATGGGCGAGGGCATGCTGGCCACTATCGGTATATTTGCCCTGACTCTTTTGGGCTCGATCCCGCTCGGAGTGGGGATAATGCTCTTAAGGACATCAAAGAACAAGGTGGTTTCCGGCATAACAAAGGCGTTTATCGCGATAATCCGCGGCACACCGCTTATGCTGCAGCTCCTCGTATGGTATTTCGGGCCGTATTATCTGTTCGGATGGTCGATCAGAGGCTGGAGATTTCCGGGACTTTTGCTTGGATTTGTCATAAACTATGCATGTTATTTCGCGGAAATCTACCGCGGCGGCATTGAGTCGATGGCAGTTGGTCAGTACGAAGCAGCTGAGGTCCTCGGATATTCGAAGTCACAGACATTTTTCAGGATCATTTTGCCTCAGGTGTTTAAGCGGATCCTCCCTTCTATCACCAATGAAGTCATTACACTTGTCAAAGACACATCGCTCGCATATACGCTTGCTTATTCGGAGGTTTTCTCGATCGCAAAGCAGATCTCTGCCTCGCAGACAAGCTTCACGCCTTTCGTGATCGCGGGTGTGTTCTACTTTATCGCAAACTATCTCGTTGCTTTCGGAATGGAAAGGATCGAGAAGGCGCTGAAGTATTATAATTAGGGGGATCGCAAATGGTTCTTGAAATGAAAAACATACAAAAAAGCTTCAGCGGACAGGAAGTTTTAAAGGATATATCCCTCTCTGTCGATCACGGCGAGGTTGTCAGCATAATCGGGCCATCCGGATCCGGAAAGTCGACTCTTCTGAGATGCGCGACGTTCCTTGAGACGATCGACGGCGGGACCATAACGTATATGGACACAACCGCCGCTTCCACCGACCCCTCCGGCAAGGTTACATATCTTCCGAAGGAAGGGATGAAGACCGTCAAGGAATACTTCGGACTTGTGTTCCAGCAGTTCAATCTCTTTCCGCATTTCTCGGTCATAAAGAATATCTGCGATGCGCCCGTAAAGGTACATGGGCGTAATGCCGAAGAGGTAAGGGAGGAAGGTATGGCGCTTCTTGCAGCCATGGGTCTCGAAGACAAGGCCGACGCCTATCCCTGCCAGCTTTCAGGCGGTCAGCAACAGAGAGTTGCGATAGCGAGGGCACTTGCGATGAAACCCGAGATACTCTTCTTTGATGAGCCTACGTCGGCGCTCGATCCGGAGCTTACGATCGAAGTTCTGAAGATAATCAGAAAGCTTGCGGAGCAGCACATGACAATGGTGATCGTTACCCATGAGATGAGTTTTGCAAGAGCTGTAAGTAACCGCGTGATCTTTATGGACGGCGGAGTTATCGTTGAACAGGGTGATCCCGAGGAAGTGTTCGGGAATCCCACTCAGGAGAGAACACGCCAGTTCCTGAGAACATACGAGCAGTAAGAAAAAACTCGATTCACGGGAACGAACGGACAGTAGGGAACAGAAGGACATCAGGTTCCACGGAACGAGCAGTAAGAAAAGAAAGAAGACGCTATGATACTAAAGTATTACGTCCTGGATCCGACCGGGAATATTACGATTCTGGCGGAAGGCAACGTACCTGCGGAAGAGCGCGGGGCGGTTGCTGCAAAGTTGATGGAAAAAGAGCCGGCCGCCGAACAGGTCGGCTTTATCAGTTACGGGCAGGCGCGTGTTGACCGCACAGACGCCGGACATGCCGCAGGAGAAGAAAACAGAGGAGCCGGACACGCCGACATCACTCTTCAAATGGCAGGCGGAGAATTCTGCGGCAATGCCACTATGTCTGCAGCAGTGCTGGCGGTTCACCTGGGAAAGGTCCGGGATGAATCGGCCGCAAACCGGGAAGAGAAAGGAACCTGCGCAAACCGGGAAGAGAAAGGAATCTGCGCAGACGGGGAAAATTCCTATAATGTAAATGTCCTCGCATCCGGCGCGGAGGGAATCCGCAGAGTGCACGTCGAGGCAAAAGAAGACGGCTCATATATGGGAACAGTCGATATGCCGGAACCGATTTC
>JAILPE010000009.1 GCA_024699645.1 Lachnospiraceae bacterium | reverse complement strand
TGCCTCCCACTTGTTACCGCCGAGATCTGTGTGCGTAGCGTGTTCGGGGGTAGGCGCAGGGGTTGCTGTAGGCCGGGGCTTCGGTGTGGGTGTTGCCGTAGGCCGAGGTGTCGGTGTGGGCGTTGCCGTAGGCCGAGGCGTCGGTGTGGGTGTTGCCGTAGGCCGAGGCGTCGGTGTGGGTGTTGCTGTAGGTGTCGGCATAGGCGTAGATGTTGCCGTCGGAATAGGTGTAGGTGTTGCCGAAGGTGTCGGCATAGGCGTAGGCGTTGCCGAAGGTGTGAGCATAAGCGTTGGTGTTACCGAAGGTGTGAGGATCGGAAGCGTTTCATCCGTGCCGGACGAAGCATCCGAGCCGCTTGTATCCGTATCTTTGCCTGCTAAATCGGGCTCAGTATATTCTTCAAGATTAGCCGTATCATCCGCATCAACTGTAACAGGCTCGGTTCCTCTGATCACATAGAATTTTCCTGCGATCTCGAAGATGATCTCTCCGCCGTCTGTTGCAACGTTAAGGTCTATCACGTTGTTTCGTGAAACCCTGAGTCCCGCCGGGATACTCTGGGCGTCGACATGGGCGTTTTCTCTGCCCGTTCCGAGCGTGGGAAGGATCTCAAACTTTTTCATGCCTGCCGAAATGAGCATAGACGCAGCGTCGCTTATGTGATGCGAAACGGTATCGGGAACATCCGTCAGATTCTCCTCGGGTCCGAGGCTCTGTCTGATTATAACGGGCATGAATCGCAGGTTAATGCCACTCCTGCTCTGCGCAAATATCTTTCCGAACGGATATGTGTCCGAATAATCATTGCTGATATCACAATCAAAGCCTGCTTCCTCGATCAACTCACGCGCAGACCGGGCATCCATATCTATTACATCGGGTACATCCTTAAATGCAATAAAGAACGTTGCTACAGCAACAACCGCAACCGCTGCGAGAATGATCAGTATTCTCGCAATGATCTTCTTACGTTTCAGTTTGCTGCCAAGCATTATCTTTTTTTCAAGAGCCGCTGCGCCCTCACGACTGCGAACCGCAGATTCTCCTGCATTCTGCGCAGTGCCTTCCTTACTTTCTCCCTGAGGAGCCGTGTTCGTCACAGGAGAGGCACACGTACCGGCTTTATTTAACACGCCGGAGATTGCATTTATAAAATCACCGTAGGTTTCAAAGCTTCTGAGTGAAACGGTCTGATTTACAAGAAGCATTCTTTCAAGATCGGCGGGAAATGCTACGTTACCGAGCGTAACCGTGATCACCTGTATCCCCTTTTCGTTGGCATATGCGATCTCACGCTTTACATTATCCCTGCGGACAGATTTCTTTGAAGCACAGAAAAGAACTATCGATGCCTTTTCGATATTTGTTCCGATAACACCGGCCCAGTCACTTCCGGGCTCTATCCCTTCGTCGTACCACACACGATAAGACGCTCCTTGAAGAGCCTCTATCAAAGGGATCACATCATCTTTATCCTTATGTGCATAACTGACAAAAATGTAATTTTCACTACCCCCGTAAGCTTTTACCTTCTCACCCATTTGCCATTTTCCTTCCTTAGTTTTTGCCTCCGACTGCCTTGTTATTATTTTCCTACTGAACCACCCTTACCCCGTCAAGAAACGTTGTTGCCGTATAATCGACTACAGGGTTGTTGCTTATGTCTACCTCTTTAAGATTTTTTAATGTAAGCAGAGCATTGATGTCTGTGATCTTGTTCCCCGAAACATTAAGGATTTCGAGGCCATTCATTTCCTTTATAACGCTTATATCCACTATTTCATTATTACTCAGATCAAGTTCCCTGCATTTCACGCAATCCGCGAGGAACGATACATCCTTGATACCTTTTCCTGAAAGATCGATCTTCTCGCTGTCCTTTAACGCTGCAACGTCGATCCCAAGCTGCTGTTCTTTTGTAAGCGTCACGGTTGAAGTATCTTTTTCACCCGAACCCAAGAACTTCGGGATCAGGATAAGAGCCGCTGTTATGACTATCGCCGCCGCGATCAGACACGCCGCAAGTTTTACGTTTTTCTTCTTTTTCTTTTTCCCCGATATTTTGTCGACTTTAGTGAGCCAGTCGGATATCGCTTTTTCCGTATCTTGACGCCCGGCCTGAGATTCTGCTTTTTTAAGCGTCGGAATTTTTTTAGCTATCGCAAGCTGAATTTTGAGACCAGAATCGATCTCAGCCTCTTCTTCAAGCACAAATGCGACAGGGATATCTTTATCAAGCGCAAGGTTGAGATCTTCCTTAATCCTTCTGTTTTCTTTACCGCCAATGCATATGAACAGAGCATCCGCTTCAAGCAAAAGACGTACATCATCACGTACCGTCTTATGTCCTGCGTTATGAATGATCTCCTCATATGATCCGTCTGCCTTTATGTCGGATGAATTTGTACAGAATATTTTCATTGCTCTTTCCCCGCCGATCATCTTCCCGATCTTTACGACCCGGGAGATCATCGTTTATTTTCCGACCGGTATCCGACCGATCATTTTCCGTCAATATGTCCGGCCACGTACTTTTTAAGTGCATCAAACGTTTCCGCGCTGATGCAGTGCTCGATCCTGCAGGCATCGTCTGCTGCGATCGTCTCCTCCACACCGAGTTTGCAAAGGATCTTTGTAAGAACGATATGACGCTCATATATGGTGTTCGCCACTTCAAGTCCTTTTTTTGTAAGTGTAAGGAAGCCTTCCGGTGAAATATTTATATATCCGTCATCTTTAAGTCTGTTAACCGCCCTGCTGACTGAGGGTTTCGAAAAATTTCTGTAGTCTGCCACATCTATCGATCTGACTGTCGCTTTCTCCTTCGAAAGCACAAGTATCGTTTCAAGATACATCTCTCCCGATTCGCGCATAATACTCCTCCTTGTTCACTTAAAAAGCGGTCTTTCCCTCTCCGCTTAGCTCCTTGTTTTTATTATTTCAGATCAACCTCTTCTCTCCATTATATTTGATATTTTCTCATTTGTGAAGTGCCGAAAAAGGCTGAAAAAAAAGGATGCGTTTGCGCATCCTTTTTATAATTTCATATTTGATTTCGATCGGATTACTTACGAAGACCAAGCTTCTCGATAAGATCACGATATCCCTCGATATCTGTCTTCTTGAGGTACTCAAGAAGTCCACGTCTCTGACCAACCATCTTTAAAAGACCACGTCTTGAATGATGATCGTTCTGGTTAACCTTAAGGTGCTGTGTAAGATCGTTGATTCTCTCTGTAAGGAGTGCTACCTGAACCTCTGTAGAACCTGTGTCCTGTGCGTTCTTTCCGTACTTTGCTACGATCTCTGCTTTTCTTTCCTTGCTTGTCATTTCAATGACCTCCTTTTTATTATTATGTAAACCAAAACCCGGAATGGCGGCGGGAGAAGCCGCACACCTGAGCATGGTCCGTGTGCTCTGATATAATACAACGCCTATGCGGCCGTGTCAAGCATAACCGCAATAATTCGGGTCAAAGCAGTTTTTTTGCTTCTTCGGTTTTTCCCTGCTCAAAAAGTTCCCTGATACGTGATGAGCTCACCGGCTCACCGTTTTCCTTCAATCTTTCTATTTTGATCGTTTCATATCCGAAACGCTCACCGTAATGTTCAAGCTTGTTTGCGTCGCCCGAAGCAAGCCTTCCGTAGCGGAAATCATCTCCGCAGACCATCAGTTTGCAACCAAGTTTTCTCGCAAGCACGTCTTTCGCAAACATCACGGGCCTGAGCATTGAAAGTTTTCTTGTGAAAGGACATCTCACAACAATATCAACGCCCATATCTTCAAATTTTTTTACCTTGTCCTCCCATGTGGACAAAACCATATTCTTTTTCTTTTTGTTTTTATTGATCCCGACATCGATACGTCCGCTCGTATCGTCTTCCATATCTACCACAAAAACGACAGTCTTAAGATTCATCTCAGTCGCTTTTTTCTTCAGAACATCTATCAAATAACGATGTCCGCTGTGAACTCCGTCAAATTTTCCGATAGTCACGGCCGTCTCTTTAAGATTGACATCAGGATAAGTATAGATCTCCATTTTTCCCCCTATCAAGTAAACATCTTCAGCGGCTTGTACAGCTTTCGCCTCTCTTCGAATTCATATACCGCAAGGAACACTCCTTTTGAAGTATACACCCTGACGGGAGAAACCGGTTCCTTTATGAACTCCTTAAAATGTCTGAAAAACATGATGTTACCGTTTTCAAGTACCTGATCAAACTTTTCTTTTGTGTGCAGCGCCGGCAGATCCATAAAGCATTCGTCGGTAGCGATAAGAGCGCTCTCAAGTTCACCTCTTCCCGCAAGTTCCTGTGCCTGTGCAAGTGTCAGACTGCTGTCGATCCCAAAATTTCCAACCCTTGTTCGGATCAGCTTTTCCATCGTGGCAAAGCATCCGAGTTTTTCACCGATATCACGGCAAAGTGACCTGATGTATGTCCCCTTTGAGCATCTTACCCTTATCGCCAATCTTTTGACGCGAAGTGAAAGAACTGCTTCATCTTTCATCCACTCGGGGTCGCTGTTCCTCTTAAACCTGTCTTCTTCAGACCCTCCGTTAACGCCGAATCTGTCAATATATGCGTCGTCACGGATTTTTAAGACCGTCGTGCCCGGCGACTGAAGGCTTTCGTCATAAGCGTCGGATCTCACAAAAAGGGTTTCGTCACGGAGTTCTCCGCCAACAATATCCGACACAATTTCAATATCCAAAATGTTTACGCTTCTGGCCTCAGGAGCCTCGGCCTTTCCCTCGCGAGCAAGCTCGCAAAGCTTCTTGCCGCCCTGCTTTATTGCCGAGTACACCGGAGGGATCTGATCATATTCACCTTTAAAACTGCGGACAGCTTCGGAAATCTCGCTGTCAGACAGCGTTTCGAGCTTTTCCTGTCCGCGCGCGGTGATCTCTCCGGAGATATCCTCAGTATCAGTATCGATCCCGAGGAGCAAAACCGCTTCGTATGTCTTGTCCGAATCGGTCAGCATATCGACAACTCTTGTCGCCGTTCCCAGGCAAACAGGAAGTACTCCTTCCGCATCCGGATCAAGCGTTCCCGTATGTCCTGCCCTTCTCTGCCCGGAGATTCCGCGCATTCGGGCTATTACATCATGAGAGGTGTAACCCTGCTCCTTGTAAATATTGATTATTCCTTCCATGTACCTGTTTTCTCTGTGTTTTTATTTTCCTGAACCGCTGTTTCCTGTACTCCCCGGTCCCCTTATTTCCTGAACCGTTGTTTTCCGTGTTTCCCTTGCGCCCTTTAGTCTTCCGCGCGGTCTTTTTTCCACGCCTCAAGTTGCTTCTCAATTTCGGTCGTAAGGTTATTTATAACATCGCGCCTTGAACCGCTCATCGTGGCACCTGCGGCTCTGACATGTCCTCCGCCGCCAAACATGGCACAGATCTTTGATACGTCAACTATCTCGCAGGACCTCATGCTCACGCGCCATGAGCGTGGCGTAAGCTCTCTGATCAGTATTGCGACCTCAACTCCCTTTGTTACACGTAGCTGGTCTATGATCCCTTCCGTATCGGCAGGCCCGAGTCCGTAAAGATTGATTATCTTTCTGTCTATTGATGAAAAGATAACCTTTCCGTCCAGACAAAGTATGCTTTCCATGAGACAGCGCCCAAGTATCTGGTTTTGAAGGTATGTCTTCTCATAAAACGTGCCGTCTATGATCCTTGATGATGATACTCCATGATCAAGGAGTGCACCCGCGATCTCCATCGTCTCACGCGTCGTGCATGAATGTTTGAACACTCCCGTATCATGAACGATCCCGAGGTACAGCGCTTCGGCAGCGCCTTTCCCGATCTTATCGTCTTCAAAGAGCGTATATAATATCTGCGCGGTAGCTGCAGAATCCGGAATCACAAGATTGTTTTCCATAAATCCGGAGCTCGTCGCATGGTGGTCGATGCAGTACGCCTTCTTAGCACTCTTTGCGTACTCCATCGCTTTTCCGAGACGCCCTTCATCTCCGCAGTCAAGTGCTATAAAAAGATCCATGGGCTCTCTGTTCGGGTACCCCGTTACAACTCTGTCGGCACCTTCGATAAATTCAAAGGCTTTCGGTACTTCCTCAAGAAACACTTCGGGTTCTTTCCCGAAGTTGTCGCGTATGTAACAATACAGTCCAAGGGTACTTCCTACGCAATCTCCGTCCGGACGTATATGTCCGGCAATCCCGATCGTTTCGGCTGCCTTTACGTCCTCCCAAAATTTTTCTTTCTCAAATGCCATTAAATTCCTCACATATGCCGCGCACAGCACGGCTCAATTACCACATTTCCCCGATCTTCCCGGGAAACTATCTCCCTCTCCCTAAGAGTTCACCCCTCCGGCTTTTCCTTTGCCTCATCTTGAGCGTTCACTCATCAGGCTTTTCCTTTGCCTCATCTGCCTCGATAACTTCGTCTATAAGGTGAGACATGTTCACGCCGTATTCGATCGACTGATCCACAATGAACGTAAGCTCCGGTGTGTTGCGCATGTTCAGATTATGGGCAAGCTGGCTGCGTAAGAACGGAGCCGCACTCTTCAAGCCCTTCATCGTATTTTCCTGTGCCTCAAGATCACCAAGTACAGAAATATATATCTTAGATGTCTTAAGATCGGGAGCCACTTCAACAGCAACGACCGAAACCATCGGCGCTATACGCGGATCTTTGATCTCGTTGTTGATCAGCTCAGAGAGTTCACGCTGAAACTCTCTGTTGATCCTGTTATTTTTTATACTGTTCTTTCTCATGGAGTCCACCCTCCTAATACTTATACTGCCCAAAACGATCCGATGCCTATATCATCCCGTGCTGCCCGGTGTGATTCCCATGTCATCCCGTGCTGCCCGGTGTGATTGTCCGGCTTGTCAGGTTCTGGGCACCTCTACCATCTTGTAAAACTCTACCTGATCAAGCTCAGCGATATCATTGAATTTCTCGAATACGAAACCACATTCGTAGCCTGCGGCAACTTCCTTAACGTCATCCTTAAATCTCTTAAGGGATGCAAGAGGTCCGTCGAAAATCTGCTCTCCGCCACGTGAGATACGTGCCGAGCATCCTCTCTCAACCTTTCCGTCAAGCACAAATGATCCGGCGATAACACCGAGGCCCGATGCCTTGAAGAGCTGTCTGATCTCTGCATGAGCGATAACGCGCTCCTCGTATATAGGCTTGAGCATACCCTTCATTGCAAGCTCGATATCGTTTATTGCATCGTAGATGACCTTGTAAAGCTTTACGTCTACGTTCTCGCGCTCTGCGATATCCTTTGCGGTATTGTCGGGCTTTACATTGAAGCCGATGATGATCGCATTACTTGCACTTGCAAGGGATACATCGGATTCGTTGATGTTGCCGACACCGCCGTGGATTATGCGGACAACAACTTCTTCGTTGCTGAGCTTCTCAAGACTCTGCTTAACAGCCTCAACAGACCCCATAACGTCGGCTTTGACGATAAGGTTGAGTTCCTTAATCTCACCGGCCTGGATCTGTGAGAAGAGTCCGTCAAGACTCATACGAGCCTTAGTCTCTGCTATAAGCTTTTCCTTATTCTGCGAAATGAATGCAGATGCTATATTTCTTGCTTCCTTCTCATCAGCAACAGCAAGCATTACCTCGCCTGCTTCGGGAACCGCATTGAGACCGAGGATCTCAACAGGTGTTGAAGGAGTGGCAACCTTTACTTTATGACCGTTGTCGTCGATCATCGCACGAACCTTACCGTGTGTAGCGCCGATCGCAACGTTTTCACCGACATTTAACGTACCCTTCTGGATAAGTACTGTGGCAACAGGTCCACGACCCTTATCAAGCTGGGCCTCGATAACGATACCACGCGCCTTACGGTTGGGATTTGCCTTAAGTTCAAGCACATCTGCCGTGAGAAGTACCATCTCGAGAAGGTTCTCGATACCTTCGCCTGTCTTGGCCGAAACAGGTGCAAATACTACATCTCCGCCCCAATCTTCCGCAACAAGGCCGTGCTCGGTAAGTTCCTGCTTAACACGCTCGACATTTGCGCCGGGCTTATCGATCTTGTTTACCGCAACGATTATCTGCACGCCGGCTGCCTTGGCATGGTTGATAGCTTCAACCGTCTGGGGCATTACACCGTCATCGGCAGCAACAACAAGGATGGCGATATCCGTAGATTTCGCGCCACGCATACGCATCGACGTAAATGCCTCATGGCCGGGTGTATCAAGGAAGGTGATCTTCCTGCCGTTGATCTCGACCATATAAGCGCCGATGTGCTGTGTGATCCCGCCTGCTTCTCTTGCGGTAACATTTGTCTCCCTGATAGCATCGAGGAGTGAAGTTTTACCGTGGTCAACGTGTCCCATTACGCAGACAACGGGAGGACGCTTGATGAGTGTTGCGGAATCCTCTTCTTCTGTATCTTTAAGTAGTTCCTCAACAATATTGACCTTAACTTCCTTCTCGCAGAGGATCTCATATTCCATTGCGATCTCTTCTGCTTCCTCGTACGTAACTTCCGAATTGACGTTAACCATCTTTCCGCCCATGAAGAGCTTCTTGATGATCGTTGCAGGTGACTGCTTCATCTTATCGGCAAGTTCTTTAATGGTAATAACCTCAGGAACGGTGATCGTCTTGATATCGTCAACCACTTCTTCCTTGGGCTTAGCCACAGGCTTCTGGAAAGCACCCTTACGATTGGGGTCTTTCTTCTGCCTTCCGTTTCTCATTCCGTCTTCATCGAAGGCCATATTTCTGTCTCTTCGATTCTTATCACGGCTTCTGTCTTTCAGATTATCTGCACGAGCGGTGCTTCTGCCGCCCATATCACTCGGAATATCTCTCATGCTCGAAGAACGTGAATCATTCTTCTTGCTGAACGTACGACGTACCGGCTCTTCATCCTTACCGCCGAATCCGCCCTGACCGCCGAACGAGCGACCGCCGCCGCCCTGGCCTCTTCCTTCCGATCCGAACGGACGACCGCCTTGAGGTCTGCCACCGTCTCTTCCGAATCCGGGACGTCCGCCTGCGGGTGCTCCCGTTCTGTCTCTTCCGGGACCGAGACGATCTCCCTGTCTCTGTCCGCCTTCGGGACGGGGTCCTCTGTTAAAGGGACGCGCTCCGCCGTCGCGGGGTGCTCCGTCACGGGATGCTCTTGAATCCCTGCCGTCGCGGGGAGTTCTTGCATCTCTGCCGTCACGGGATGCTCTCGCATCTCTGCCGTCACGGGGCGCTCTCGAATCCCTGTTTTCTCCGGGAGTTCTTACTTCTGCAACGGGAGCGGCCTCATCAGAGGCTTCCCTTACTTTCGGTTCAAATGTCCGGGTTTCAACAGGAGCTTCCGAAACTGTTTGTGCAGCATCGTTAACGTCCTTCTCTTCCGTCGCTTTACCCATCTTGAGAGGGTTGGGCGGAAGCTCTATCTCTTTCTTCTTTTTCTTCGGAAGCTGAGAATAATCAATTGTTTCTGCCGTAGGATCGATCTCAAAGCCCTTGATCTTGTCACCAAGAGTTTCTGTGAGCGCCTTCCTGCTTCCTCTGCTGACCGTGGGAGTCGATGATGAAGCAATGGCTCTCTTGTCTCTTTCAGAGCGTCCGTCAAAGACTTGGGATTGGCTTTTTCCCTGTCCGCGCGGTCCGGGGGTTCTTTCTCCCGATGTCGAACGGCTCTTTCCGGGCGCACTCTTCTTCTGAAGTGGCTTCCCTTCTTTGTTGACGACACCGTCGCTCGTCATCCTCATATCCGTTCTCTCATTGGTCTGAGCATTGACAAGCCAGTTTTCTTCGTCAACGAAGAACTTGGTTGCTGTTCCGTCCTTTCTGCGAATTGTGATCGTTTGATTACTTGGCATTCCGTTTTTATCTCCTGTTCCGTTTTTAATTTCCTAACCTTCATCCCGCCGCTCTTTCAGCGGAGAGATTTCTTTACTCTCGCCCTCTTCGTTCTCACGGATAGGACTTTTTAATCTTTTTTATCTTGCGCGGAATTCTCCGCGAGGATCTCTTTTAACTTTTTTGCAAAACCTTCATCGTTTACGGATACACTTGCGCGCATCTGAGTGCCGGTTGCATGTCCGAGGCCGTCTTTGTCTCCGTACTCGGCATAATCGACTTCGTAATAATCGCACATGTCTTTGAAGTTCTTTTTTGTGTTGTCCGATGCATCTTTCGCCACGATACAAAGTGCGGATCTGCCGCCCTTGACGGATTTCTCCGTCATAAATTCGCCCGCTGCGATCCTGCCTGCTCTCTTGGCAAGCCCGAGGAGCATGTAAGCCCTGTCTTGATTCATAAGCGTCTCCTCCGTATGCATTCCGTAATCCGATACCGGTTGTATCTGAGTGTTCTTGCTTTCAACCCTCAGGATTTTCTTCAAGCTGCTTTAAAAGTTCCTGAGCGACTTCTTCGGGGATCGCGGTCTTAAGCGACCTTTCAAGCCCGTGTGTCTTAAGTGCGTTTTGAAGGCAGCTTTTATCTTTACATATATAGGCGCCGCGACCGTTTTTCTTTCCTGTCAGATCAAGCTCGATAGTACCTTCGGGAGTCAGGATCACCCTGATCATCTCCTTCTTCGGTTTCATCTCACCGCATCCGATGCATTTACGAATCGGTATCTTGCCCTTTGCCATTAATAATAACCCTCCGAGTTCTGGCTCTCACTCTTGATGTCGATCTTATATCCCGTAAGTCTTGCAGCAAGACGTGCATTCTGGCCTTCCTTGCCGATCGCAAGTGAAAGCTGATAATCGGGAACGATGACCTTAGCGCTCTTCTCATAAACGTCAACGTCAACAGACACAACCTTTGCGGGGCTCAGTGCATTCTCGATAAGTCTTGCGGGATCCTCATCCCAAACGATAATATCGATCTTCTCACCTTTAAGCTCATCAACGATTGCATTTACTCTTTGTCCGTTAAGGCCGACACAGGCTCCGACAGGATCGATGTTAGGGTCATTCGACCAAACAGCCATCTTTGTTCTTGCTCCTGCTTCACGGGAGATACTCTTGATCTCAACGATTCCCTCACGAACCTCGGTAACTTCCTCTTCAAAGAGGCGTTTTACAAGATCTCTGTGAGCTCTTGATACCGTGATCCTGGGTCCGCGTGAATTGTCCTCAACCTTGGTGACATAAACCTTGATCCTGTCGCCCAAAGCAAAGTGCTCGCCGTATATCTGCTCATTCTCGGTAAGAAGCGCATCCACCTTGCCGAGATTAATGCTGATGTTGTTGCCTATATATCTCTGAACGGTACCGGTCACAACCTCGTGCTCGATCCCGATGTACTGCATGAAAAGGATTCTTCTCTCTTCCTCACGGATTTTCTGCACAACGGTCTGCTTAGCCTTCTGTGCGGAAATTCTGTAGAAGTTCTTGGGAGTAACCTCAACATTGACAATATCGCCCTCATGAATCTCCTCTGTGGGATAGAGAGCGGCAGCATCGTCGAGTGAGATCTCAACCGAAGGATCAGTCACCTCGGCAGCAACAGTCTTCTGCGCGATAACGCTCACAGCGCCTGTTGTACGATTGATGTTCACCTTGATGTTATCAGCCTTTCCAAACTGATTCTTACATGCAGCCAAAAGCGATGTTTCGATCGCCTCAAGCATTACTTCCTTGCTGATCTCCTTTTCCTTCTCAAGCATATCGAGTGCTTCGATCAGTTCCTTGTTCCCGTCCATTTTTTCTTTTATCCTCCTGTTTTGTGATTCCTGATTATCTGTCGTTTTCTCTGATTTTTTGATTACCTTGTTTTTTTGTTTCCTTGGTCCGCCGCGTATATATGCTCACGGCTGATGCGTCAAACAGCTTTACAGATCCGGGTCAAGCGATATTTTTGCGATATTTTCCCTCGCAACGCTTATGCCTGCGTCTTTTACCTTCACCGAAACGCTCGAAGCATCAAAGCTTTCGAGCTCACCACGAACCTGCTTTTCTCCGTCGACGGCCTTGAAGAGCTTGATCAGTACGATCTTTCCAATGCTGCGTTCAAGATCCTTGTCTTTTTTCAGTACCCTGAAGAGTCCCGGTGAACTGACTTCAAGAATGTACGCTTCGCTGATGGGATCCGTTTCATCAAGAAGGTCGCTTATCTTTCGGCTTGCAGCTTCGCAATCGTCGATCTTGACGCCGCCTTCCTTGTCGATATAGATCCTAAGGTAATACTCACCGCCTTCTTTGACGAACTCAACGTCCACAAGTTCCAGTCCAAGAGGCTCTGTCACCTTGAGGGCAAGCTCCGAAGCGGTCTGCTCATATGATTCTTTTTTTGCCATATTCTTTTTCCGTCCTCGATCCCGCATCACATTCTTCATGAAATCTGTGAATTTTGGTTTCCCGGCTCTCTTACACAAACGAAGAGTGGACTTCCTCAGTCCACTCTTCATAACAACATTACCATAAATAATCTTAGCACCACAAAATGCAAATTGCAAGCACTTTCTGTGAACCACCCGACAATTTGATCACCCGGGATTTCAGCTTACAATCCGACACACATGTGCATCAGTCGGAATACACTTCCTTTTTAAGCACTCCGATGTATGGAAGATTTCTGTAGTAATCGGCATAGTCAAGCCCGTATCCTACAACAAAGCTGTTGTTTATGGAGAATCCGCTTATGTCACAGCCGATCTCAGCAGGATGGCATTCGAACTTGTCGAGCAGGCAAACAGTCCTGACCGAACGGGGTTTACGTGAAAGGAGGATTTCTTTAAGGTACTTGAGAGTAAGACCCGAATCGATGATATCCTCAACGATAACCACATCCCTGTCGATTATTGTATTGTCAAGGTCCTTGATGAGACGTACGGCACCCGATGACTGAGTTTCGTTACCGTAGCTCGAAACGACCATAAAATCCATATGTATCTGCGTCTTCATCTGTCGGCAAAGATCGGTATAGAAGATCGATGCGCCCTTAAGGATGCAGACCATGATCGGCTCACTGTCTTTATAAAGCTCGGTAAGCTGCTTTCCAAGTTCGGCAACTCTTGCTCTTATCGTCTCCTCTGAAAAGAGAACATACTCAATATCATTTTTCTCGTTGGTGATCCTCATGTTCTTCTCCTTGTTCCGCTTTCAAATCGTTATGTCTATGATTATAGTCATCGACTTATCTGTTTGCAAGCTCCTCTGTCACATCATCCCAGTCGACTCCGCACTCAACCATGAGAACCGACAGATGGTACATAAGATCCGCGATCTCGTACTTAAGCTCCTCGGCTCCGGGGTTCTTTGCCGCAATACAAACCTCCGTAGATTCCTCGCCGCATTTCTTGAGGATCTTGTCGATTCCTTTGTCAAACAGATAATTTGTATACGAACCTTCCTTGGGGTTCTTCTTTCTGTCAACGATCACTTCGTAGAGATTTTTGAGAACCGCGTAAGGATTCTTTTCCTCAAAATCATGATGCACCATAGTATTGAAGAAGCACGAATAGCTTCCCGTATGACACGCAACTCCGATCTGGCGGACCTTGGCAAGAAGCGTATCCTTGTCGCAATCGGCAATGATCTCTTTTACGTACTGGTAATGTCCCGACGTAAGCCCTTTGACCCAAAGTTCGTTGCGGCTTCTCGAATGATATGTCATGATGCCGGTCTCAACAGTCTTTTCAAATGCCTCTCTGTCCATATATGCGACCATAAGCACCTGCCCGGTCCTGTAATCCTGCGTTACGCAAGGGATAAGTCCGTCCACAGTCTTAAGGTCGTCAAAAGAGATCGCACTCTTAAATGTATTCATTTCGATCCCGTCTTTTTCAAGAGATCTTTTTACCTTCATTATGTTTCCGGTCCTGTTCGTGCCGTCTTCATCGGGACGAAGGGTGTTTTCATAGAAGTTTGTGGCAACCGCGCTCACCTTATCGATGGCCATAAGCGTTCCGATGTCGTTGCGAACGAGGCTGTCACGGATGATGAGGTCTCCCGCGCACTGTGAAACGAGTGATTTGAGACCCTCGTCCTGAGAAGTGTGCTTGGCGATTATGTTGCATGACGGCGTGAGTCTGCCGGATTTATATGCCTCAAGCACCGGAGCATTGATCCCGTTCGTCATATCGGCTTCAACGTATATGTTGGCTGCCCCGAAGCGATCGATCCCTTCCTTGAGCACTGCCATGTCCTTAAGGTCGCTGAGCAATACCGAAACAGCAACGGCTCCCGTATAAAAAGCCTTTTTGATATCTTCGAATCTGATTACGCGGCTTCCGATGATGATCGGGATGTCGACCACTCTCGCCATATCTTTCACAAGAAGCAGGAACTCCTCGCGCTCTTTCTCGCTTTCGCTGTGATTATACACGAACAATCCGTCTATCCCCAGATTTTCGTACAACGCAGCCGTCTCGATAAGATTGTCCTTAACTCCGTTTTCCGCGTTGATATATCCAAGCAGTCTCTTCTGCATTTCCAAATGCTCCTTCCGTTTCCGGATCACGCTTACCGGTCATCCGTGTTTTATTTCGTCCCGTCATCCGATGTTTTTTTGTATTCTCTCATTTTTCGGACGGCATAACTTTTTTATTATTAATACAGGTACTTCGGGATCTCCCTCTTCAGATCGACCTTACCCTCGTAATATGCCTTTCCGATGATAACGCCCTCAACTCCGATCTCGTTGAGCCTTTCAAGGTCAAACGCCGATCCGACTCCGCCCGATGCGATGATATCGAGACCTGTGATGTCAACAAGCTTCTCGGTGGTCACGACGTCGGGTCCCGTAAGCATGCCGTCCCGTGAAATATCCGTATAGACTATTGTTTTAACGCCCATATCACGGAATACCTCAGCGAGCTCCATGACAGTCTTGTCGCTCTCCTGTTCCCATCCGTGAACAGCTGCGATCCCGTTCCTTGCATCGAGTCCGACCACGATCTTGTCCGCTCCGAAGCGCTCGATCGCTTTTCCGACAAATTCGGGCTCTTGAACGGCACGCGTTCCGATAATAACACGGGCAACTCCCGCATCAAGCTTTGTCTCTATGTTCTCAAGACTTCTGATTCCGCCGCCGGTCTGAACGGGAAGCCCCGTCTCGGTTGCGATCCGCCCGATCACCTTCGAGTTTTCCGACTCTCCCACGCGTGCAGCGTCAAGGTCAACCACATGGATATACTCAGCACCGAACGCCTTGAAATCAAGCGCCACCTTCACGGGGTCATCGCCGTAGACAGTCATATCATCATAGTTTCCCATCTTGAGTCTGACCGCTTTGCCGTTTCTTATATCTATTGCAGGATAAATCCTCATATAAATCTCTCCAATATACACATCCGGATAAATTTAACAACTCCGCCTGTTACGAATGCGCCCGAAGACTCCCAAATACCCTCACAGCCATTCGCGCCCATGTTCTTTCATGCCGTCGTGCAGCCATCAACGTCCATGTACTCGCACGGCCGCAGATCCTTTCAGATCACTCCCTTGGTTGATGGAATTCCCTTTTCCCTGGGGCTGTAGCTTATTGCCTGTGAAAGAGCGCGTCCGAAAGCCTTAAACGAAGCTTCTGCGATGTGGTGATCGTTAAGACCCGACATCTGCTTTAAGTGGATACTTGCGCCGAGGGTGTAGGAAACCGCATAAAAGAATTCCCTTACGAGCTGCGTATCAAGTCCGCCGATAACAGGAGTCGTGAGCGAAAGATCATATCCCAGATAAGGTCTTCCGCAAAGGTCGATGGCGCAAAGCACAAGTGTTTCGTCCATAGGCAGGAGGAAATTTCCGTATCTTGTGATGCCCGCCTTATCTCCGAGGGCCTCACGAATCGCCTGTCCGAGCACGATACCCGTGTCCTCAACGCTGTGATGTCCGTCAACAAAAAGATCGCCTTCTGTCTTAACCTTAAGATCTATGAACGAGTGTTTCGAGAACAGGGTGAGCATGTGATCGAAGAAGCCGATCCCCGTATATATCTCCGATGCGCCTGTTCCGTCAAGGTTAACCGTAACGCTTATCTTGGTTTCGTTAGTGTTTCTGTTAATCGTAGCTGTTCTTCCCATAAGTTACTCCTCACTTACTGTGATCTTTGCCTGTCACTGCCGTTTCTTTTCAGAGTGATCCCGGCCCCGCCTGTCACTGCCTGCTTTTATTTGAAGCGCTCCGCGATTGATGCGGCATGGGCGTAGAGACCCTCCGCACGCGCGAAGTACTCGATATCCTCATGTGCTTCTTCAAGCGCTTCTTTTGAATATGATATCACACTTGACTTCTTTATAAAATCCTCAACACTGACTGCCGAGAAAAATCTTGCAGTTCCGTTTGTGGGAAGGATGTGGTTCGGGCCTGCCCAGTAATCTCCGAGAGGCTCGCTCGAATATGCTCCGAGGAAGATCGCACCTGCATTTCTGACCTTCATCATGTCCGTATACGGATCTGCCGTAACGATCTCAAGGTGCTCGGGTGCGATATCGTCGATCGCTGAGATCGCGTCCTCACTGTTTTTTGCAATAAGCGCACATCCGTAATTATTTATCGATGCACTGATTATCTTCTCTCTGGGCATCTTTGCCGTCATCTCGTCGGCGATCCTGCTGACTTCCTCGGCAAGCTTTCTGCTCGTCGTAATAAGGATCGCGCACGCAAGCTCGTCATGCTCGGCCTGTGAAAGGAGATCGGCCGCAACGTACGAAGGGTTTGCTGTTTCATCTGCATAAACGAGGATCTCGCTCGGTCCTGCGATCGAATCGATGCTCACATTTCCGTAAACGGCCTTCTTTGCAAGCGCAACGTATATATTTCCGGGACCTGTTATCTTGTCTGTCCTCGGGATCATATCGGTTCCGAAAGCCATAGCCGCGATCGCCTGAGCGCCGCCGACCTTGTATATCTTATCAACGCCTGCCTCGGCAGCCGCGATTATCGTGCCTTCATATATGACTCCGTCTTTTCCGGGAGGCGTACACATAATGATCTCGTCAACACCCGCAACCTTGGCGGGAATAACGTTCATGAGCACTGATGAAGGATATGCTGCTTTCCCTCCGGGAACATAAACGCCGGCCCTCTTTAAGGGTGTTACCTTCTGTCCGAGGAAGATTCCTTTGGGGTCGCTCTCGAACCAGCTGTTCTGTTTCTGACGCTCATGGAATGCCCTGATATTTGCCCCAGCTTTCTTTATAACGCTTATAAGACGCTCATCCGCTTTCTTATAAGCCTCCTCGATCTCCTGCTCCGTTACGAGAACGTTCTGTACATTCAGTTCAAATCCGTCAAACATGCGGGTGTATTTGATAACCGCCTCATCGCCGTTTGCTCTGATATCGTTAACTATCGCATTAACCTTATCTTCATATTCCCTATACTGAGAGGGACTTCTCTTTAAAAGAGTTTTGAGTAAATCTTTTTTTGATTCTTCATTAAGTTCAATAACCTTCATGAGAAACAACTCCTTTCGCTTCTTTTTATGTTCAATGATACTCAGCTTTCCGGCTTTTAATACTTACTCGCCTTCGTGAGATATCACTTCTTTCATATCTGCTATAAGCTTTTGTATACGCTCCTGTTCCATCTTAAGGCTCACGCGGTTGACTACCATACGCGCCGAAAGAGGCATAAACTCTTCAAGAACTTTAAGTCCGTTTTCCCTGAGTGTCGATCCTGTCTCGACTATATCAACGATAACTTCGGCAAGCCCCACGATCGGAGCAAGCTCTATCGAACCGTTAAGTTTGATGATCTCCACAGACTGATGTCGTACATTGTAAAAATAATCCTTGGCGATCTTCGGGTATTTCGTTGCTACCCTTAAAGGCAGTGACGAATCAAGAAGCGCTCTCGCCGATTCGGGTCCGGCAACACACATTCTACACTTTCCGAGATTAAGGTCAAGTACCTCATAAAGCGACCTTCCTTCTTCGACGATCGTGTCTTTTCCGACGATACCGATATCGGCGGCACCGTATTCAACATAAGTAGGTACGTCATTTGCCTTGGCAAGGAAAAATTTGAATCCAAGCTCTTCGTTTGTAAAAATAAGCTTTCTTGAATCCTTATCCTCCATTTCGGGGCAGGTGATCCCAAGCTTCTTTAATATTTCCATAGTCTGCTTTGCAAGTCTTCCCTTTGCAAGCGCGATCGTAATGTATCTCATATAAAACCTCCGATTCGTCTCAGTTCACTTTGATATAAGCGGGCTTTCCGCTTTCTCTGAGCTTTCTTGCCTTCTTAAGCGCTTCCGCATATGAAGACTCGTCTGCCGTCACGGCTGTCTTTGTATTATCCCGGTCATCCTTCACGCATCCGTTTCTTACAAGCGCTTCCATCGTACGCTCAACATAAACTGCCATTCCGACAGCAGGTCTGTCGTTTCCGAACTGTCCCGCAAGTTTGTCGTACCGGCCGCCTGCGATGAGTGCTTCCCCGAGGCCGTAGGTATAAGCGTTAAATATAATACCTGTATAATATCTGTAATTACTGAGTTTTCCGAGGTCAAAGCCGATATAGTCTTCATATCCGTAGATCTTCATGATCTCGTATATCTTTTCAAGCCTCTCGACAGCTTCGATTGCTGTCTTGTTGTCCGTGAGCTTTTTAAAGTCCTTAAGTCTTTCAAACGGACCGAAAAGTGAAGGAAGCGCAAGGAAAAGCTTTACATACTTCTCATCAAGGCCCTCTCTTTTGAGGAAATCCTCTATACCGAAAATATTCTTGTCGATGATGAGACGTAAAAGCTCATCATATTCATCACCTTTAATTCCGGCCTCGTCAGCAATGGCCGCAAAAAACGCGGTCTCACCGATCTCAACCTGAAACTGCGAAAGCCCTGCTTTGAGAAGACACTCAACCGTGAGAGCGATCATCTCCGCATCGGCATATGCGCTCGCATCACCGATAAGCTCTGCACCGAGCTGTGTACTCTGACGGGGCTTGCCTTGGTACTCGCTGCTGTTGATAAAAGTACTGCCGCAATATGCGATCCTCACGGGATCCTTACTGTCCTTGTAATAGCGAGCCGCACATCTGGCAACCGAAGGAGTCATGTCCGGACGAAGGACAAGAGTGTTGCCCTCTCTGTCGAAAAACCTGTACATGTCCTTAGGACGGGCCGTTCCACGCTTCTCACCGAAAACCTCAAAGTATTCGAAAACAGGAGTCTCGATCATATCGTAACCGTTAAGACGCATGATCTGTGAAAGGCTTTCCTCAAGGCCGCGCTTGAGAACGCACTCACTGCCGTATATGTCTCTGACACCCTCGGGTGTATGTAAAAGTCTGTCTTTCATGTGCTCCTCCTCTTTGTATGTGCTCATAAACGTATATATTTTGCTAACGCTTATGTGGAAATATCACCGATTATGCTTTAGCGTGTTAACGCGTCATCTTGCTACCATAGTAGCAAGGTAGTAAATTAAAACGTATTATATAGGAAACGCAACCTCTTCGTCAAGCAGTTTTTGAAAAGGCCGCGTTTTCGCATATTTCCATTTACTTATATATGTCATATTGAATTATTCCCTCACGGCAAGATCCTTCTGAAGCATTTCGAGGTACGGGATCATGAGCCCATCTCCGCCACCAAAGAAATACGCTTCGTCAAGCTCGTCCGCTCTTACGCTCTTGCGTCCGCCGTTCCGTGCTCTGTCCCAAAAGGCCTTTAATTCCTTGGTACGCATATAGTAAAGTCGGCCGCTCCCTGTGAAGTTTATAAGCAGAAATGCAACTCCATCCTGTTTCTCGAAGTCTTCCATGAATCTGACCTGATGCTCGTGAACGTTACTCAGAGCAAACGTGTCGGTTGCAGATTCCTTCGCATCAAAACACACCGGCACTCCCTGAACAACACCCACATAATCGACGGTACTCTTCTTGTCAAAGTAAGCAAGTGTTATATGGCCGTGTTCTTTATCCATCTCAATGGGCGTAATGGGTGTGGGAATCTTCTGTACAAGCGCAAGACCGCAGTCACGCAGCTTTTCGTTTGTCAGATTGATCCTCTCCTCAAACGCCGACCCTCTCAGGCCTCGCGAATTCCATGCCGGCATATATATTCATCCTTTCCTCTGTCTGCTATAGCCTTATTTCAGGCTGTCTCTTTACTTACATTTTCTTTACGATTATTTCTTTACCGTTATTTCTTTATTCTATTCCAAACAGGTTCTTTCCGGTTTACTCCGAAAAGCATTGTGACCTCACTCGGCACCTTTCCCACAAATTCTCTTCCCGAAAGTGCTTCAAGGCAAGACCCGTTTCCATGCTGCGCTTCGTTTTCGTGCCGGGCTTCGTTTCCGTGCTGAGCTTCTTTTTCGTACCGCACCTCAGACTGACATTTCTCCGGAAAAACAAGTCTCCAAGCCGTAAGTACCTGATACTTTATGCCAAATTCCTTTGCGATCATCCGGTTAAAGGCAGGATCTCCGTACTTCGGGTCTCCCGCAACAGGATGACCGATTGAGGCCATATGCGCTCTGATCTGATGGGGACGTCCCGTCACAAGCTCTACCTCAAGGAGCGTCATGCCGTGTGCCTCAGCGATCGGTCTGTATCTCGTTTCTATGCTATAGGCATCTGCCTTTCCAACGCTCTCCTTATATATTTTGACCTTATTTGACTTCTCGTCTTTTACGAGCCAGCCCCTGAGGACTCCCGGTTCGCTGACGATCCCTTTTACGGCACACAGATAAAATTTCCTGAGACTTCTGTCGTGGATGAGCTTTGACATCTCCCTAAGACCCTTCAGAGAGCATCCGCACACGACGATCCCCGATGTGTTGCGGTCAAGCCTGTTGCAAACGGAAGGTCTGAATGTTTCCCCGGTTCCCAAAATCTTGCCTTTTTCATTAAGATAAGCGATCAGCAGATCGTTTAGTGACTTTTGTTTTTTCTCCGCAGCTCCCTGCGTAAGTATTCCCGCAGGCTTGTATACAAGGATTACATCATCGTCTTCGAATATTATGTTTTCCGGGAAAACATAATCATTAACGCCTATATCACTCCGTTGCCTGTGCGCCTGCTCATTTCGTGATCTCGAATTTTCCGGTGAGACGCTGCTCTCGCTGCGATCACCTGCTTTCCCGTCTCTGCCGGATTCGGCGCCAAGCGTCCCACCGAGATTTATGAGCGTTTCGTCCGCAAAGAACAGTCTGAGCTCGTCGCCTTCCTTCACTCTGGCGTCCGGCTGTGTCTTCTTACCGTTAAGTGTAACGATCTTTTTTCTGATCGCCTTATAGACAAGTCCTTTTTCGGCGTGCGGAATAAGCTTGCCGACAAGTCTGTCGACACGCTGTCCATCTTCATTGATTCCGATAATGACCAGTTTCACAAGCACTTACCTCAAGTGTCTTTCATCCCTCGTTCTATCTTGTGGTTTTTCACACAACTCTATAACAACAGTCCCCGCCCTTTTGGTCGGTCAACGACCATTTAGGCGGGGAGTTAAACATTTACAGTTCTACAAATTCGAATGTTACGCCTTCACCCACTCCCGAATCTTTAAGCAGGTCTACAAGCCTGTCAAATTCCTTCTGTGAGGATGCCTTGATCTTAAAGACTGCATTCTTTGCAATTCCCTTAAATGCATTCTTTGAGATCTTGGTGATCGAATCGGTAAGTTCTATCGTTGCAAGATTCTTACTGTTCTTAAATGCACCGGCACCGATCGACTTTATATTCTCTCCGATCTCAACGCTTGTCACAGTCTTGTTGCCTTTCATGGCATTCTTTGATATTGATGTTACGGGGCAAACCTTTCCCGCGACTTCAACAGCTTTAGGTATCTCTACTTCCGTGGCAACCGTTTCGATGGCGGCCAACTTAGCCGTTCCCTTGCTCGAAACCGTGATCTCTTTTTCAACCTTGGTTCCGTCTTCGTTTGTTGTTACGGATGAAACTGATGCTTTCCCCTTTTCGTCAACAACAACGGTTTCTTTGGTTGTCGTTACCTTTCCGTCAGCATCGGTTTCAGTAATACTTGCAGTCGTCTTTACTTTTCCTTCTGCGTCAGCCTTTGAAACCTTAACGGTCTTTTCTACAGTTGCAAGTACATTACCTTTTGCGTCCTTTTCAACTGTTTCGGTCGTTGTCTTAACGGAACCCGAAGCATAGTTCTTAACCGTTTCATTTGTGGTCGTTGCCGAACCGTCAGCCTGTGTCTCAACGATCGTTGCGGTCACGTTTCCGGACTTCGTGGTCTTTACTGTGCTCTCAACCATAGAGCCGTCAGAGTTTTCAGTAACAGTTTCTACTATGACTGAGCCCTTCTTGTTTACAGAGGTTGTTTCCTTCGTTTCGCTAAGCACGTTACCGTCTGAATCTTCTTTGACTACCTTAACTGTTCCTTCACCCTTTGCGTTCTTTGTTTCTTCGCGCGTTGTTGTGGTTCCGTCTGTTTCTACAACTTCTTCTTTTATCTCTGTATTACCGTTCTTGTCGGTTGTCTCTTCCTTCGTAACCGTTGAGCCGTCTGCCTTCTCCTCAACAGTTGTGGTTGTCTTGGAGCCGTCTTCGTTCTCTGTCACCTTAGGCTGCGAAGAATCTGTCTTTTCGTCCTTCTTGCTCGGATCCGTAGTTCCGCCGGTGCTCGGGGTGCTACTTCCTCCACTGCTCGGGGTGCTGCTTCCTCCACTGCTCGGAGTGCTGCTTCCTCCACCGCTCGGGGTGCTGCTTCCTCCACCGATCGGGGTGCTGCTTCCTCCACTGCTCGGAGTACTGCTTCCTCCGCTCGGCTGATCATTTTTCTTTTCAGCAATCTCTACCGTAAATTTCTGAACAGGTATATCTTTATAGTCCTCAGCTCCCTTTACCATATACCAAACGGTAAATGTACCGGCTCCGCTTGCTTTAGGTATATCGGTTGTGAACTCGCTTTCTGCGGGTGCAGCATCTTTTTCACCCGCAGCCGCCGCATAATATAATGTTCCTCCTTTTACGACTCCTGCATTGATCAGAGATTGTTCCGTTCCATTTTCCGTCAGTCCGGTGATGGCTGTTGGTGCTAAGGTAATCTGAGGGTTCTGCTTTTCTTTTTTAGGTATCTTCACGACTTTTTTATTATCACAGTTATTATAAAAGTTGTCGTCTATCTTATACTTTCCTGCATCCGCTCCCTCAAGCTCAATTGTAATTTCAAGTTCTGCCTGTCCGTCTTCCTCGTAAGTAGCGGCCTTTGTGACCTTGCTGTTTATATTCGTGATCTTTGCACTTACATCATCATTCCTACCATAGGCAAGACCATCGACTGTTATTACAATTTTACCTTTCAGATCTTCACTACTGATTTCTTCCTCTTTTAAACTTTCCGGAACTTCAACCCGAGGTAAAATATCAAATGCCTTAACCTCAAAGCTTGCTGCTTTCAAAGGAAAAACATATCCATTCTCGGTTCCGTAAACATATACAGAATAATATCCGGAATCGAGCGAAAAAGGATTTTTTATTTGGGCAGTATAAATATTTAAGTTTGTATCTTTGTCTATGGTTTCTCTCTTGATCAATGTTCCACTGAAATCGGGTACAATATCACCCCTATTGTCACCGGAGTTTTTAACTATTTCATATCTGTAAGAGGCGCTTCCCGAATCAGGTACCGAAATATAAAACCGATCATCAATTCCGACAAATGTACTATCATTAAGCTCGTAATTATTTCCATATTGTATGGATCTCGGATTGAAAACCTTTCGAAGGTCTTCAACTTCAATATTTGCACTCTCCGTACGTATCAGATTCGAAGCATCTTCCGTGGAAAGATCATATTTAACCGCTTCGCTGACCGGACCGGGTCCGTGTTGCCATATATAATTGATTGCCGGTTTCATGGCACCTTCATATTCATTTACCAGGGGGATAATCAGTTCTATTTGATATTCCCCTCTGTCAAGTAACTGGCCACAAATATTCTTTTTCCCTTTCATAAAGAGCGCGTTGTTATATGCATATGTTTTATCTGAGAATTCCTGTCCGTATTTTTTTTTTATATTTTTATATGTATTCTCATCATCATTCGTGATATCTGACATAAAAGTACCGAGTCCGCCTATCGTTATCACGTTCCATTCATGTCTTCCGTATGTATTATATTCTTTAGTTGAATCTCCGGCATAACCTACCTCTATTCCTACATTTACAGGATTATAGAATGCGGTCATATCACAGATGAATTTATATAGTTCAGAATAACCCTCGCAAACAGCCTGTACACTATTATTCCCTTGTTCTACCAACTCACGAATCGAAAGATTACCATTAGACATTTCCCCGGCACTCAGCAAACAATCGATGCCGAACGATGTGGGTAATAATCCGGTAAGAGTATTCTCTTCATCGTACTTCATTATCTTGCCAAGTAACAAAGCGATGCCCCGAAGCTTATCATAATCGGTAAGCACGTATTTGCCATAATTTTCATTTCGCGCCGGTTTCAATTTACTGTTTATTATATATGCATCTTCCCAAAAATCATAATCTTCGACCCAAGCTATAGCTTTTTTTGCGAATTCCTTTGCCGTATAGAACGCCCAAAGAACTTTTTGACTCGTGTAATACCCGCGATCGTCTTTACTATATTTTCTGCGTCCCACGTTAAAAACAAAATTATATATATTTATCGATTCGCCTGAGGGGAGCCTGTCATATGTAAATAAGCATTTTTCTTTATCCCACCAAAACATATCGGGAATATCAATGATAAGGGCGTCAACTACTTTTTGGTAATCAAAATAATTTGCCTTCAACCAGAGCTCTATGTTTTCTCCCGGCATATTGCTCGCATTATAAGATACTGCTCCTCCGGTGACAGCATTCAACGCTGCAACCGTAGGTATCACTTCGTGGATATCAAAATTACTATCCGAAGACAAGTTAATCTTAAAAGACCACTTCATTGTATTCTTATCTTTAACAACGTCATCAAACATTTCAAAACAATCATTACCCAGAATTTGACTGAGTGCCGAATAAGCAGGATCATCCGTCAGATAGAGATGAAGCAACACCATCTGGTCAAATGCGAGCTTTTCAATATCATTAAGTTCAGCATACTTTATACCTTTATGATAATACTTGGGGATACCGTTCGTATCGGGCGTTTCATCCCTAAATACATATTGGGGCAAAGTCACCCCCGTTTCATCAGCTGAAGCCTTTGCTCCGGGAGTCATCACTAAAACAAGGATAAACGCCGAAAGAAGCGCAATAGCGCCGACAACCGTTCCTCTTAAACCCCTTTTTAAACAATCCTGTCTAAACTGCATATCTCTCTCCTTTTCAAAGAGCTCTAATTTTTTCGATCTCTTCATACATTTTCAAAGATCTCTGATTTTTCGATCTCTTCTTACTTTTTCAAAAGATCTTAAATTTTCCGGTCTTCTTACCTTACTATACATGATTACAGAACTTATAAGTAACGTCAACCCTATGCCATATATATACGAAGCATATCCACAACTTCCACCTGTGGATCTTCTTCATCCTCCGCGCGGGCAGGTGAATCCGAAAGCGTTCCGAGGTGTTTAAGGAATTTATCCATATCATCCACCACTTCCACACTGTGTCCGAACCCTTTTCTCTTCATAAGATCTTTCAGATACTCATAAAGCTTGACGGCTGCCAGCTTCTCTCCTTTTCCGACAAGTCCCGCAACTTCTGAATCGGTAATAACTATAAACGCATATCCCATAGCACGTTCGGATGATGTCAGGACCACATCCGTGAGCGTTGTACTGCCCACCGGCGACGCTTCGATAACCTTTTTCTCCTCTTCTTCCGTTGACGACCTGTATTTCTTAAAAAGTACAAATCTCGTTACCGCTCCGGCAAACGGAATTATGATCAATGCCGCAAATATCGATAACACATTAAACTTACTGTCAAAAATGATAAGCCCAAGCACAAAAAGGATCGCCGCAAGCAAAAATGTCCCGATTGCGATCAATATTGCCAGTTTCTTTATTCTGTCAATATAACCCCTCGATCCTTTTCCCGGAACCGTTCTTTCTTTTTTGTTCATAACCTCTCGCTTTCTTTTTTGTATTGTCTGCGGTTTTCCCGGCACTTTGCCGTACTTTTGCCGACACTGACGGATCCGCATCTTCCTTTACTGCATCAGCTCCGCAAAACTGTTTATGCTGCAGTCTGCGATCTGCCTCTTTTCTTCATCCTCATACTCACTTGCCGCATCGTAGCAGGCGCAAACTCTCATTCCCGCACTCTTTCCGGCTGCAACCCCTCTGAGGACATCCTCAAACACCAAACATTCCGAAGGTTTAACTCCAAGTTTTTCAGCCACAAACAGGAATATATCCGGAGCAGGTTTTCCTTTTTCAACTTCGCAGGCAGTATGAACCTCGTCGATATAGGCGTCTATGCCGAGCCTCTTGATCACCGAGAACGCAAGCTCACTCGAATTACTTGTCGCGATCCCTGTCTTTATACCGTACGCCTTTATCTTTTCGAGGAATTCCTGCACTCCTTCTTTTAATGTCACACGAGAATTATACATGTCATACGCCATATCGTTCCAGCATTTTTTTATTGTTTCAAGGTCATCCTCGAGTTCAAATGTCTTTTTAAAGTATACCGCCGTCTCCGAGAAGCTCATCCCCGAGATCGTGTCCTGAAGGTTCGGCGGAAACGGCCTTCCCTTTGAAGCCAGGTAATCTATATCGATCTGCTTCCACATCCACATCGAGTCGATCAGTGTTCCGTCAAGGTCAAAGATTACCGCTTTTATCCCGCTCATGATCTCGCTTACAGGGATTTTAGGCTCCTGCGCCGCACAAATCGTTGTGTTTATCATTTCCATTTCGCGTATATTCTCCTCTGTTCCGTTTCGTGCGCGCTTACATCATCCTCCATCCCGGAAGATATCTGTTTTTCAGTGTTTCGCCCTTTTTACGCGCCCATCCGAGCGGGAAACCGTCGGTGCAAACAAGGACATAACCGTCCTCTGCCTCTGCGTTTTTTCCCACAACGCTTATGGTCTCGCACTTAAGGTACCTGATCACGTCTTCCGAATCAGACGGGAAATCGACCGTGTTCTCATAGGCGCCGACGGGCATCGCGCATGCAAGTGCCTGAGACGGCTCGAATCTGTCTTTTTTTATCTCTCCGAGCAGCAACCCCCGCCTTAACGTGCGCAGCTTTTCTGCTCCGTATGGTATCTGCGGTTCGGGATCGAGCGATACAAAGCCCGCCTTGACATAAAGCTTGTCCGCAGAGATCTTAAAACCTATCTTTTCAAAGAAATCAAATGCACCGTCCGGTATATCGCGATGTCTGCGGCGGACAGATGCGTCGTATGAATTTTTATAATATCCTGTGCCGGTTGCGACTGCTTCGATCTCCCGAGAAGCGGTTGTTTCTTCGTTTTCCGGTCCTTCTGACACTCTTGAGAGCGCCTGTGTTCCGATCTCTCCCGGGCCGTCTTTCCGCAGGAGCGCCACAAAATGACCTTCTCCTTTTATCTTGTGCGGATAAAGCCTTGCCGCGTTCGAGATCTCATCGTTAAAGCGCAAGTCGTTTTGATCTTCACCTTCAGACCTTTCAACCTTAAACTCACCGATGTTCCCCGCCCTTACAAAGCCTATCTCACCGAATATCCTGTCAGCCTCCGGAAACGGGATCACATGCATATCAGGATGATCTTTCAGAATAAGCCTCAACGTTTCCTCATCCTCAAGCGGTGAAAACGTACATGTCGAGTATACCATGATTCCGCCGGGCGTGAGCATCTCAATCGCACACGGGACGATCTGCTTCTGAAGATCGGCATAGTAGCCGCTGCCGTATTGCTCCCAGTTTTTTGCGACGGCATGAACCTTTCTGAACATACCCTCGCCCGAGCATGGCGCATCAATGATTATCCTGTCAAAGTATCCCGTAAAAACTTCAGCGAGTCTGTCCGGCGATTCCGACAATATCAGAACATTCCCGATACCAAAAAGCTCTATATTCTTGAGAAGCGCTCTTGCCCTTGAAGCGCTTATGTCATTGGATACAAGTATTCCTTTGCCGGCAAGACGTGCACCGATCTGGGTGCTCTTTCCGCCCGGTGCCGCGCACAGATCGAGTACCCTGCAGCCTTCCGTTAAAGGCATGAGCGCACCCGGTGCCATCGCACTCGGTTCCTGAAGATAATAGAGTCCGGCATAATAGTAAGGATGCTTTGAAGGAGCTTTTTCGTCTTCATCGGTGCTGACATAGTAGCCGCCATCCGCCCACGGGACATTTTCAAGAGTCTTATATATCTCCCCGAATCTGCTCCGATCCACTTTAAGCGGATTGATCCTGAGTCCCGAAGCAGGCTCATCATCATAAGAGGCAAGGAATACATCGTATTCCTCGCCCAATATTTTCGACATATTTTCCAGAAAAGTTTTCGGAAGATAGCTGTTCTTGCTATCCGTTTTTCTTTCTTTTGCCTCCTCGTGAACCAAACCCACAGTCCCTGCTCCTTTACTACTTCAAACTTTGTGCTCTGTAACCTTCCGAGATTATATCAAGCTCCTTCGCAAAGAGCTCAAGGTGAGCGAGATCCTCGGAATTATATATCTTGAAGAATTCATCCTGAATCTTGACGATCTCACGTTTGTTTGCAACCTTGTAAAGATTCTGGATGTTCGTCAGAATATCTGCGACAAGGTTTGATTTCAATGTAAATGTATTCTGGGCATCCATGATCTCACCGCGGACCAGTGACATTTCCCTGTCGAGCACGACGATGGCCTCTGCCGCCTTGAGCAGCCTGACACGCAGGTTTTCAGGCATGTTCTGCTTGTATTTGTACTGAAGAGAATGCTCTATCGTAGCCCAGAAGTTCATCGCAAGCGTTCTGATCTGGATCTCGCAAAAGATATCCTTCGGTCCTTTAAGAGATTCCACTCTGTATTTAATGACCATATGATAGCTTCTGTAACCCGAAGGCTTCTGATTCTTCACATAGTCCTGTTCTTCAACCACCTGCATATCGGTACGCTTCTTTATGATCTGGGCGACCTTGTATATATCCTCGATAAACTGACATATGATCCTGACACCGGCGATATCGTCTATGTGTGTTTCTATATCATCCAGTGAAATATGCTTACGCTGGACCTTTTCAAGAAGACTTGAAATAGATTTTACACGGACATCGACCTGCTCGATCGGTGAATAAAGGCCTGCCGCCCTATACGCCGATTTCATGTGTTCAAACTTTTCCTTAAGCTCATCCACAGCAAGTGAATAAGGTTCAAGAATCTCTCTCCACATCTGTATTTCCATACATCCGTTCCTTTCCGACATAAACCCGTCATTATCTTTTGCCTGCAACACCCGCGGACCGCTCCCCGTGGTGCCGTGTTTTATTCCCCATAAATAAATTTCTGTAATTCGAGTGCGTTCTTTCTGAGATCAACCTTTGTAACGAGCATTCCCCTAAGATTTGCGTCGCTGTATGTCCCGTCTATCGGGATCCTGTAATTTCCGATCTGCTTGTCGAGACCTATGTCAAAGACAGCTTTTATGTACTTTTCAAGCGTTTCCTCGTCAATATCAGTTGTAACGTAGGGCAGACACTTATCACAGAATTTCTTTAACTGCTTGAGGCTCATCCCCTTGATCGAAGTTACGATTGATTCAAGCAGTATACGGTGACGCGATGTACGTCCGAAATCACTGTACTCGTTTCCTGCCGTTCCGACCTTCCTGATCCTGCAATATCCGAGTGCCTGATTGCCGTTCAGATGATTCTTGCCTGCTTTGACGTTTCTGTACTTCTCATTGCTTATGTAATTTGTCCTGTTGAGATACGAGGCTTCCTCTTCGGTCAGTTTGATGTCAACACCGCCGATGGCGTCGATTATCTTCTCAAAAGACTCAAAATTCACCTTTGCGTAATTGTCGATATCGATCCCGAGGTTGTTGCCGAGTGTCTGATATACGAGCGAGACACCTCCCATTGCATAGGCGGCATTAAGCCTGTTGTCGCTGTGTCCGGGGATCGCAACGAGAATATCTCTCATCACGGACGTGAACTTTATGCTCTTGTCTTCTTCATTGATCGTCGCGATTATAATAAGGTCGGACCTTCCGCGTCCTTCCTTGGATTCTATATTTTCCTCTCCGAGCAAGAGGATGTTGTGTATCTTTTTTTCCTGCGGCACCTGTTCAACATCAACAGTCTTTTTCTTGGTTTCGGGCATCTCGAGCTCTTTTGTCTCGTCAACCACTTCTATTCCGGGTTCCATGTCAAGATCAAGGTCGTCGGGTATCTCAACAACGGGTTCCTCTACCACCGGGCTGTAATTCATCTTGCCCGCAACATACTGACTTCCCTCGTTGATCACGATCTTTTTTCCGATATCGGTCGTAAACAACAGTATTACCGCCATTATGAGAAGTAAGACGATTCCCGAAAAGAAATACGCCCATACCGGAAGCCTTTTGATAAACGCGCCTATCTTTCCGAAGAATGATGTGGGCTCATTTTCAAGAACTATCCTTGTAAACCGTTCCTCGTCCGCTATAGAGCTTCTGTTCTGCTCCTGAAGCGATGCATTTATTTCCTCGATGAGATCTCTGTCATCGTCTTCGTGCTCCATCTCGTACATCTCACGACTGTAATCGTCTTCAAACTGTATGTCGCTATACGAACTGCCCTCGGGGATGATCTTCATATCAGCATCTTCGTCAATGCTTTCCGGAACCGACTTGATCCCGGTTTCTGCCGGGCCGCTGTAAGCGATCTTCATATCCTCGTCTTCGGGCAACGCAGAAACATCCTCCTTGTCCGGAACGATGGTCATATCGCTGTCGCCATCATGATCATCTGTGGCCGAGCCGTCGGCCTCTAAGGAAGCTTCATCCGGTAAGATTTCAATCATATCATCCAATACGGGATCATCTGCCATTTAACGCCTCATCTACCGGCGCATTTGCTGCCGGTCCTGTAGTCACACCTGTTGCAGTATCTGTCGGTGAACCGGTCTGAGTTCCCCCAGTGGTCTGAGATCCCCCATCAGCCGGTGCCTCTTCAGTCTTCTCCTCATCAAGGAAAAGGAATTCATGGAACTTTTTAATGTTTTCATCAACCTTGTCGCCAAGGACAAGCGCATATGTTATGTTACTCTTGCCGTTGTTGATACCGGTCTTGCCGCTGTCGGTAAAGAGCTCGTCGGCCGGCAGTCTCATCGATGCAGTGGTAAATATACTGTTATCGACGATATCAACAAGAGCGTCCTCGATCTGCTGCGCCGTCAGGTTCGTGTAAATATAACCGAGACAATCGTTCATGATCGGAATCATATCAAAAATACTTGTCGACTTAAATTTATCGATTATCGCATTTATAACACGTCTGTGGCGAACGGTACGACCGTAATCGTTGTTTGCGCCGCCGAGTGTCACTACTTTTCTGACACGACAATAACCGAGTACCTGGTTGCCGTTCATGTGGTTCCATCCGGCCTGAACAGTACGGTATGCCGGATTACTTATATAGTTTGTCTTTCTGAGATACTTTGCTTCCTTCTCTCCGAGCTGAATGTCTATGCCGCCGAGTCTGTCGACAATCTTCTCAAAGCTTGAGAAATTAACACACGCATATCCCGAAATATCGACATCATACGTATTCTCGATCACGTTTACAAGGAGTGCCGCTCCGGCTGCCTTCTTGAGCTTCGGATCGTCTGTCCTCTTACATCCGCGTGCATACACGGAGTTTATCTTATTTGCGTAGTCCCCGGGGATATCTACATAAGTATCTCTGAGGAGCGATGTCATCTTTATCGTATTGTCCTTCTTGTTTATGGACATAAGAAGGATCGCATCCGTATTTGAAGCTCCGTCGATCTCTTCGATACCGAATATAAGGAATGTCTTAACATACTCCTCACTTCTCGGTCCCGTCGTCACCGTTTCGGAAGTGGTGTTCTCGGGTCCGATGATCGTTTTTTCAAATTCCGGATCGGGTATTTTGATTATATTGGCTATATCGCCGTCCGTCACATCCGGAACGCCGCCCATCTTCTCTCTAAGATATCCTGCCACGCATCCGATACCGAGTCTTTGTCCTACGGGCGTAAACACGATGAACAGAATAAAGAGTATGAGTAAGAATAAAAAGATACCGATACCGAGAAGGATTTTCTTACATAATGACATTTTTTTCTTTTTCTTTGTCACTTCCTCTTCATCCTCCGGCTCTTCGTATACCATATCTTCTTCGTAGTTTTCTTCGTCTTTGTAGTAATAGACATTGGGTACCGGTTCGCTGTGTCCCTCTTCATCATAGATGAAATCATCGATATCGTTGAAATCTTCGGTCAGCTTGTCATAGGCATTGGGGCCTTCTTCAAAATCTTCGAGAGACTCTTCGTATTCAACCGATACATCCTCAAAATCTTCCGGAAGCAGGTCGTACTCATCCTGCTCGTCAAAGTATTCATCCGGACCTTCGTTGTAATCTTTACCTGACATTCCTGTCGTTTCCTCCTGTGTAAATGCGTTCCTTTAACCGCATTCGTTTCCGTGTCGTAACTTCCGGGAACCGCTCTATCAGTTCTTGAAGCTGTGAATGGGTGCGGGAATCCTGCCTTCTCTCATTATAAACTCGTTACATGAGAAGGTATTGACAGGCATTACGGGTGAAACCCCAAAAAGTCCGCCAAAATCAAGGCTGTCCCCAACTTTCTTACCGATCGCGGGGATCAGTCTTACCGCTGTTGTCTTTTGATTTATCATGCCGATCGCCATTTCATCGGCAATAACTCCCGATATTGTTGCCGCCGGTGTGTCGCCGGGTATCGCTATCATATCAAGGCCTACCGAACATACGCATGTCATCGCCTCGAGCTTTTCGAGAGAAAGAGCTCCCGCTTCGACTGCCTCGATCATTCCTCTGTCCTCGCTGACGGGAATGAATGCACCCGAAAGACCTCCGACATAAGAGCTTGCCATAACTCCGCCCTTCTTAACCTGATCGTTAAGGAGCGCAAGAGCCGCGGTTGTTCCGGGTGCTCCGGGATGCTCAAGTCCCATTTCTTTAAGTATATCTGCAACCGAGTCGCCCACAGCGGGTGTGGGTGCAAGCGAAAGATCAACTATTCCGAACGGCACACCGAGTCTCCTTGCCGCTTCGGTCGCAACAAGCTGTCCGACTCTCGTGATCTTAAAGGCAGTCTTCTTGATCATCTCGCAGAGAACTTCAAAGCTCTCTCCGTGAATGCTCTCAAGTGCTTTCTTAACTACTCCGGGACCGCTTATGCCGACGTTGATGACCGCCTCGCCCTCGCTGACACCGTGAAACGCGCCTGCCATAAAAGGGTTGTCGTCGGGTGCGTTACAGAACACAACAAGCTTTGCGCATCCGAGCGAATCCGTTCCGTAAGACCTCTTGGCCGTTTCAACGATGATCTCGCCCATCATCCTTACCGCATCCATATTGATGCCGGTCCTTGTGGAGCCCACGTTTACGGAGCTACACACACTCCTCGTCACTTTTAATGCTTCGGGGATCGAGCGCAGGAACATCTTCTCGTGATCCGTCATTCCCTTTGAAATAACGGCGCTGTAACCTCCGATGAGGTTGACTCCCGTCTCTTTTGCTGCCTGTTCAAGCGTTAATGCGAGCTTAACAAAATCTTCCTCGCTCTTGCAGCAGGAAGCGCCGATGCTTGATATAGGCGTTACCGCTATTCTTTTATTTACAACCGGGATTCCGTAGCTCTTCGAAATGTGTTCTCCTACTTCAACGAGACGTCCCGCTTTCCTTGTTATCTTCTCCAGGATTTTTTCCTGTACACGTCCGAGATCCTCTCCGGCGCAATCATACAGGCTGATACCCATAGTGATCGTTCTTACGTCAAGGTTTTCCTTGTTGATCATCTCATTGGTCTCAGATACTTCAGTAATATTGATCATGATCTTTCTCCGTATTAAATCCTCGCACATCGCGTCTTCTGTGACGTTTCAGTTGCTTCTTTATACTTTTTTTCTTCAGATTCTGTGCATCATATCGAAGATCTCTTCGCGCTGCATGCGAATAACTACTCCGATCGAGCTTCCAAGCTCTTCAAGCTCCTTGGCCGTATCTTCAAAATGATTCTTGTCAAGCTGTCTGTCGGCAACCATCATCATGTTGAAATAGCCCGAAACGATTGTCTGTGAAATATCAAGGATATTGATCTGCTTATCGGCAAGGTAAGTACAAACCTTAGCCATGATTCCCACACAGTCTTTGCCTACTACAGTAATGATCACTTTCTGCATAATAAATCTCCGCATTACATCTGATTATATTTAGCACAACGTACTACAGATGTATATTTTATGAGATGATTTTTCAGTACATCTCCGACTTTCACACTTTAAAATTTTTTTGCGTGGCACCGTCCCGTATTTCACACTGCCTTTCGCGTGGCACTCTCCCGTATTTCACACTGCCTTTTCGCGTGGCACTCTCCCGTATTTCACACTGCCTTTTGCACAGTATCAGTCCGCAGCTACACTTCAAATATATCTGTCACGCAGTATCTGTCCGCAACCACGATCTTCGGGGCGCTTATACCCATCTTTTGGGCCGTATCGTCCACCATCGTCTTAACGGTCTGATAAGCAAGCTCCTCGAAATTGTTGTCAACGCTTATGTGCGCAAGCATGACCGTTTGAAGTCCGTCGAACAAAAGCTTCGAGACCATGTTTCCACACGCCTCATTGGAGAGGTGTCCGATCGGTGAATCGATCCTGAGCTTGAGCTGATAGGGATAAGGACCCATCATCAGCATATTCACATCATGATTTGCTTCAACATACAGTGCGTTCGATCCGAGGAGGTGTTTGACGGTATAATCCGTAAACTCTCCGAGGTCAGTCGCCATGCCGAGCTTCCTGTCTCCGTGCTTTATCGTGTAACAAACGGGGTCCGCAGCATCATGCGATATCCTGAACGGCATGACCTTCAGCTCTCCGATCGTGACTTCCCTGTCCGGAACGAGCTCATACATCCGTTCCCGCGGCAGTTCTTTTTTGTCACTGAGGGCTATCGCTGTGAGCGTGCCTCCTGTCGCATATACCGGGATTCCGAACTTTCTCATGAGTACCGGTATACCTTTTATATGATCGCTGTGATCATGCGTGACAAAACATGCCTTTATGTTGCGGGGTGACTCGCCGATCGCGTCAAGCCCTTCACATATCTTCTTACAACTGATGCCCGCGTCAACAAGGATGGCCGTGTCACCCGCCTTCAGATAAAGGCAATTCCCGCTGCTGCCGCTTGCAAGTGAACAAAACTTCAAAACTGCACTCCTGTCCCGATGTAAAAACTCTTATCTTCGGGTTGTTCTTTACTCCCTATGTGAAAACTCTCATTTCGGGTTGTTCTTTACTCCCAGCGAAGATCTATACGGTCTCCACCGTGAATCTCATTGATAAAATCGCTGTCCGCGCCGTTTACGCGGATAACTGCCTTGTCTCCGCTCGGTTTCTTCGGGTCGAACGAAGGATAAACGTCAAGGATATCAACAAGT
>JAILPE010000104.1 GCA_024699645.1 Lachnospiraceae bacterium | reverse complement strand
TTTTTCAAGAAGTGCCTGTACCGTCTCGCCGTCGTTCTTTGCCCTTCCGATCGCATTGTAAACAACCTTGATCTTTTCGGGTCCGAACGTGTAGCTCTCCATCTCTTTTGCAAGGAGATCTCCGGCGGGTTTCATGAGCGCTGTATGGAACGGTCCGCTCACGTTGAGGGGAAGTACCCTCTTTGCACCTGCCTCTTTAAGCTCTGCCGATGCCTTCTCAACCGCCTCGAGGTCGCCCGAAATAACTATCTGTCCGGGGCAGTTGTAATTGGCGGGCGAAACGATCTTTCCGGTCTGCTTGCTCACTTTTTTGCAACATTCCTCGATAACACCGCGCTCAAGTCCGATGACTGCCGACATTCCGACCTTAAGGCCTTCAGCCGCCTGCGTCATGAACTTTCCACGCTTTGCCACAAGACGGACCACGTCTTCCTCCGAAAGAACACCTGCCGCATAGAGGGCCGAGTATTCTCCGAGGCTGAGTCCGAGCGCATATTCGGGCGTAATGCCTTCTGCCGCAAGAATCTTTGTCACTCCTACCGCAAAAGCTACCATTGCGGGCTGTGTATATGCCGTAAGCGAAAGCTTCTCGATCGGACCGTTAAAGCAGAGGTCCTTTATTTCAAGACCAAGCTCGTCTTTAAGTGTTGCCGATGCCGAGTCGAGAGATTCACGAAACAGCTCATATTCATTATAAAAATCCTGTCCCATGCCGACGCACTGACTTCCCTGGCCGGCATAAACAAATCCAATCTTCATTTTTATTCTCCTGACGGGATATTATCAAATCTTGATTTGCCCTGCACGGCCGAGCAGATCCACCGCTCCATTATACAAGACATTTATTATGTCCGCAACAGGGCGAATTTCCTTAAGCTGACCGCAAACCTGGCCTGCCATAACGGATCCTCTTATCACGTCACCGTCCAGAACCGCACGCCGCAGTCCGCCGAGGGTGATCTTTTCGAGCTCATCTCTTGTAGCACCGGAAGCCTCAAGCTTCAGGTATTCGCGCGCCATCTCATTCTTGATTATGCGCACGGGGGCACCCTGACTGCGACCCGTAACCGTAGTCGAGTTGTCCTTTGCCTTGATGAGAGCCTGCTTGTAATTGTCGTGAATGGGACATTCCTCAGAAACGAGAAGACATGTACCGATCTGCACACCGCATGCACCGAGGATCATTGCAGCCGCCATCTGTCTGCCGTCTGCTATGCCGCCTGCGGCGATGACCGGGATTTTGACCGAGTCAACAACCTGAGGGAGAAGTGTCATGGTCGTCATGTCGCCGACATGTCCGCCCGACTCTCCGCCTTCCGCGATTACCGCATCCGCACCGGATCTTTCCGCGATCCTTGCAAGTGCAACCGAAGCAACAACCGGAATTACCTTTGCTCCGACCCCTTTCCATGCGGCCATGTACTTTGCGGGATTTCCCGCACCGGTGGTGATAAAACCGACCTTTTCTTCAACGAGCATCTGCGCGATGTTGTCAACATCGGGATTGAGAAGCATGAGATTTACGCCGAACGGCTTATCCGTGAGTCTCTTGCACTCTCTTATCTGCTCACGCAAAGCCTCCGCATTCATTCCGCCCGAAGCGACAAGCCCGAGGGCTCCCGCATTCGAAACGGCTGCTGCGAAGGCACCTGTAGCGATATTTGCCATACCGCCCTGTATTATCGGATACTTCGTACCCGTAAGTTCATTTATAAGCATATACTTATACCCTCTTAAATAATTACAGTTCCCCATGTACGTCCCGCTCCGAATGCGCACAGGAGTGTCCTGTCGCCTTCCTTGATACGGTTCGTCTTATAGGCCTCATCGAGTGCGAGCCCAACGCTTGCCGCCGATGTGTTGCCGTATTTTTCGATATTTACCACGAATTTCTCCATGGGCTGATGTACCTTCTTGGCAATAGACTCGATGATACGAAGGTTTGCCTGATGAAGTACGTAATGGTCGATGTCGTCGTATGTAAGTCCGGCCTTCTCAACCACTTTCTCGATAACTTCCGGAACGGTCTTTACCGCAAATTTATAAGTTCCCTGGCCGTCCATATGGATATGTCCGTCGGAGACTTTGATATTGATCATCTCTTCGTCACCGTCAACGCCTATCTCCGAGAAATAGGGTCTCTCGTCAAGAGCCACAACAGCTGCGGCCGCACCGTCTCCAAAGAGTACGCATGTTGTACGGTCTGTCATGTCGAGCTTCTTCGAAAGAACTTCGGCTCCGACGATAAGGCCGGCTTTTGCGTTTCTTGCAAGCATAAGCGCTCTGATCGTCTCAAGTCCGAAAATAAAGCCCGAACATCCGGCGCTCACGTCAAGAGCAACAAGGTCATGAACAAGGCCGAGTCTGCTCTGAAGAAGGCACGCGGTCGAAGGGGAATAGTATTCTCCCGAAACCGTGCTCACAATGATAACACCGATATCGGACTTATCAATCCCGGAACGCTCAATCGCTTCGCGGGCGGCCATCTCGGATAGGTATGTCATATCCTCACCTTCGCCCACAAAATGTCTCTCGCTCATTCCGGTACGTTTATGGATCCATTCATCGCTTGTCTCTACGATCTGCGCCAAGTCATCATTTGTCATTATACGTCTGGGTACGCAGCTTCCCGTTGAAAGAATCTTAATTCCGGTCATATGATCATCCTTTCTTAATCTGTAAACAGATTTCCGATCGGAACCTCTCATATCGAGGTTTCCCTTTGAAAAACAATTATTTGTGCTCCTCAAGGTAATCCATAATGTCAGCTACAGTCTTGATGTTGACCATAGCATCCTGATCGATCGAAATACCTGTTTTCTCTTCAATAGCAAGTGAAAGCTCAACGGCATCGAGTGAATCTGCTCCGAGGTCATCGAAAAGGTTCGAATCCATCGTTACGCTGTCTTCCTGGCAGCCAAGTGTGTCTACAATGATCTCTTTTACGTCGTCAAACATATTAATTCTCCTTGAATAAATATATAATTTTAAAAAAATTTTACTTAAAATTTCTTTTTCTTTATAACTCATTGTCATAATATCCGATTGAGTTTATAAGTCAATATGTACTTAAATAATTTTAGATTTTTTTAATATCTTTAAATTTTTTTATCAAAACATTTTATCATAATGAAAGAAGCCCCCTTATGAGACTTTGGGTGTTTCCCTCTGTCAGCTTAAGGGGGTATATCCTTTTATGGTGGAAGTTTGACGTTTAGAAATGCGTATTCTATTCCACATTTTTGAGCGCGTCCGTCATCGGGATCCTGTGGATACGGCGAATATCAAGTAGCACCACAACACCGTACGCAATGATCGTTGCAATGAACATCTTCACCATATCAAGCGGCGTCAAAACGAACTCGAACCAGCCGCTCATTCCGTACATGAAAACCTGCCAAACATACGTCAGGAATACCTTACCGATAAAGATCCCGGCCCCCGCCGCGATCACAACGACGATCGTGGTAATCCTTATATAGAGCCTCTTGATCTCACTCGCGGTATAGCCGAGCACCTTGACCATCGAAATCGAGATTGAATTTTTCTCGACGATTATCTTCGTCAGAAGGTATATGATCACGATCGCAATTATCACGCATATAAATTGGAAGTATGTCATATAGCTCCCGATCGAATGATCGAGCTGTTTCGTCACTTTAAGGATCACGTCAATGGTTATGTCTGCCGCGATATATTTCCCGTCGATATCCGTGATCTCCTTCTGCGAAAGGAAGCCGTTAAAGCTCCCCTTCCCGAGTCCGAACGTTTCATTGAAATCATCGTTATGCATGAGGACCGCGAGTGTTCCGTCGAGCGGATAGATCCCGGCAACCACAAAATCATACGTCACGTCGGTAAACTGCTCTTTGAGGGTGATCTTCTGCCCGCTCTCAAGCGAGAACTTCTCCGCGTAGCTGCTTGTAACGAGAACCTTCTGTCCTGCTGCCGTGCTGCTTTCTTCCGCTCCTGCTGCCGTGCTGCTTTCTTCCTTTCCTGTTACCGTGCTGCTTTCCTTTTTTGCGGATATACCCTCCGTCTTGTCCTTGTTTTCCGGATTTATATCAGCGTTCGCGGCTCCGAGCATTTCCCCCGCACTTGCAAAATACCTGCTGTCATCCATATAGCCGTAAACGGTGATGCTCTCCCCGATGTGCGGATCGTTCGTTTCCAAAAGCGTCATCATGCTGTAGGCTTCGGCCGACGGCTCAGAGGTCGCGAGTGTGTTCCCCTCATCGTCCTTTGATCCCGTGAGGACATACTCGTGATCCGCGAGCATCAGATCCGCCGAATTGTTCTGATAATTGATGAGCGTCGAAGGAACTCCGAGCGAAAATCCGAGCAGAACGCACACAAAGACGATCCCGAAGAACATCACGAGATACCCGCCGATATTGCTGAACAATATCCTGAACCTGAATCTGCCGAAAAACTTTATATCGGGAAGTTTTATCGCCTTCTTGCGTTTTCTGCTGCCAAGATCCCCCCTCAAAAACTGCAGAGGCGTGAAGCGCATCTTAACGCTTATGACCACAATATTTACAAGCATTGTTATCCCTACGGGAATAAGCGTTGTGCGAAGCAAAGCCTCGCTGCTCCATATTGTCTCATAGGTCGGGAGCGAGTACGAATTGTAGTACATGCTTACCACAACATCCTTAAGCCATGCGTAGCCGAGAATGTTGCCGACAACGGCCGATATAAGCGTTACGCTGATCGGGATCGCAAGGTAATGGCGCACGAGTTCGCCCTTCGTGTAGCCCGAGGCCCGAAGCGTTCCGATCACGGCCGACTCCTTGACGATCATGCTCGACGCGGTTATCGCAAATATAAACGCGAGGACCGCAACAAGAATATAAAGAAGGATGCTCACAAGTATTTTGTCGTTTCCGAAATCGTTGGGTGCAAAATGAATCGCGGAGTTGAGATACTCGGGAACGAATTCCGTAAGCTCGTTGAAGTCAGGCTCATACTCCTTTATTTCCGCCAGCTCCTCAGATGTAACAAGGTTTTGCATCTTGTTTACTCGGGTTTTGAGGTCAAGCGCTTTATCGGCGTCGCTGAGCATTCCTCCTGTCGCCGCAAGCGTAGCAAGCTTCGGGATAAAATCGTCCGAGAGGGTTTTCTGCTCATTATCGTCAGCCGGGCTGTCATTATATTTGAACGCATATTCATACTTTTCTTCAGCGTCCACCCGGTCATAGCCTTCGCGCGTCATGCATGCCACATCAAACGTGAGCGCGTCAAACATGATGTCGGTGTTCTTCCTGAAAAGAGTCGAGTAATCCGAGAACGACACGAACCCCGAAACAGTAAGCTTTCGGCCTGCAACCGTGATAGTGTCTCCGATTTTGATCCCATTGTTGTCGGCGTGCATACGGTCGATCGCGATCTCGTCCGCTGTTTTCGGAAAATCCCCGTCCATGAGGCATATGCGGTTCATGTCTTCCCTTATAGTGAACAGCCTCACGTCGGATTCTTTTTCGCCGTCCCCGTCAATGTCCTCGGGAACTTCCTTATTGTATTGTTTGCTGAGGGTCACGCCCTCGCCTTCTATCTTTTCGAGGAGCCTGTCCGTCGGCTCATTTTTGAGCGCAAAGTGCCCGTTCTCGATATTGTACTTCTCATAACCGCCCTCGAGCGTCTTCTCCATACTTCCGTTTGCGACGTACATTCCCGCAGTCGCGCCGATTATCACCGTCAGCATGATAAAAAGCGACAAATACTTTCTGAAGTCCCCGATAAGCTCCCTCTTCAGTCTTTTCCTGAGAGGATATTTTATTCCCAAACCGCCGTCACGGGCGTTCCTGTCTGTTTCCTTCAAACCGCCGTCACGGGCGTTCCTGTCTGTATTCTTCAAACCGCCGTCACGGGCGTTCCTATCTGTTTCCTTCAAACCGCCGTCACGGGCGTTCCTATCTGTATTCTTCATCACCACTCCAACTCCTCGGCACTGATTTTCTGCTCATTTACGATGTTTTTCCTGACCTTCCCGTCACGCAGCTTGATCGTGTGATCGGCCATGTGCTGGATCGCCTCGTTGTGCGTTACCATGATGATCGTGTTTCCGTACTTCTTGTTGACATCCTCGATAAGCTTCAGGATCTCCTTCGAAGTATTGTAATCAAGCGCGCCCGTGGGCTCGTCGCAAAGCAGGATGTCGGGATTCTTGACGATCGCGCGGCCGATCGATGTGCGCTGCTGCTGGCCGCCCGAAAGCTGGTTCGGCAGCTTGTGCCTATGCTCGTAAAGCCCGAGCGTTTTTAGAAGTTCGTTGATGTTGAGCGGATTGTCGGAAAGATATGCTCCGACCTCGATATTTTCCTTCACCGTAAGGTTCGGGATCAGATTATAGAGCTGGAAGACGTAACCGAGATGCTTACGCCTATACTGCGTGAGTGCTTTCTCGTCCATGTCGCGCAGCTTGTCCCCGTTGATGGAGATATAGCCGTCGTCGGCAGTGTCGATCCCGCCGATTATGTTGAGAAGTGTTGATTTTCCCGAACCCGAAGGTCCGAGGAGCACACAAAACTCACCCTTTGCAACCGAGAAATCCATGCCTTTTAGCACTTCCTGGCGGCTTTCGCCCTCGCCGAACGCCTTAAAGACATTACTTACATTGAGAAATTTTCCGTCTGACATTTGTCTCTACCTCTTTTCTGTTTTTTGAGACAGTGACAGACGAATGAGGAGCACACTCCCGGGCAAGATCGCAGTCCGGGCAAGATCGCAGTCCGGGCAAAATCACATTCCGGGCAAGATCGCAGTCCGGGCAAAATCGTAGTCCGGGCGAAATCACATTCCGGGCAAGATCGCAGTCCGGGCAAAATCACAGTCCGGGCAGGACGCGGTTCAAAATCGAATCAGGAGAGGTCTCTCTGCGAGTTCCTCTCCTGATATCTGTCACTAGTCTTCGATTGTTTCTGCACTGACAAACGTGTATCCCGTGTCAGTGATCAACTTCTTGAGTTTTTCGGTATCGGGTGCTTCTTTTGTCTGGAAAGTCAACTCATTCTTCTTATGAGAAGCTTTCACCTTTTTTGCATCATCAAACGCATTTCTGACAGCATCCTGAACATGAGCCTCGCACATGCCGCACATCATGCCTTCCACTTTAGCAGTTGTCTTATACATATCATGATCCTCCTCAGTCAAATGGTTATGTGCTTACATTGTACTGCTTCTTCATTAAAAAAGCTACCACGAATTACCTGTCGCTAACTGTACCGCAAATTACGTTAAATGTAAAGTGTAATATTACTAAATTATGCATTTTCAAAAGCAGTTCCAATCAGGAATATTCATTTCAGCATAAGCGTCATCTTCCGGATTGAGCATATTTTCAAAAGCAGTTCCAGTCAGGAATATACATTTCACCCGAAGCATCATCTTCCTGAATGAACACGTTTTCAAGTCCGAGTTCAAGCACATGCTGCACAACTCTGTCATATTCGAGGCCGGTCACTTTGCGCTGAAGTTCTTTGTATGCTTCAAGTCTCTTCTTCTGCTCTTCTCTGAGCGCCCCCGGGATGTTGTAGAGCGGCGTATACTGATTCATGATACTAATGTATATGTTGTCTCCGTAAGTCTCCGCCAGATAATCGATAACCCTGCAGGCGTTTTTGACTCCGAGCGGAAGCACAAGGTGCCGCACTATGAGACCCCTTTTTATAAGTGCGACCTCTTCCGGGGCATTCCCGCCGTCCGCACTACTCTCCGTGCCTTGGGGTTCTGCGGTGACATGATTCCCATCACCCATACCGCATTCGGAGGCTTGGGCTTCTGCGGTGACGTGATTTCCATCACCCATACCGCATTCGGAGGCTTGAGGTTCTGCGGTTGCAGCCTCTTTCACCATCACGGGCTTTCCTACCTGCCTGTACATTTCGGCTATCGCTGCCTTTGCAGCCTCAGGATAATCCCCCGCTCCCGAATATGCTGTTGCTTTCTTTTCGTCAAGGTACTTGAAATCAGGGAGATAAACGTCAATCAGCCCTTCAAGCATTTTCAGCGTCTCCACCGATTCGTAACCGGAGGAATTGTATATGAACGGAAGCTTAAATCCCCTTCCTTTCGCGATATTGATCGCCTCGCAGATTCCCGGCGCAAAATGAGTCGGTGTTACAAGATTGATGTTATGGGCGCCCTGCCCTTCGAGTAAGAAAAACATGTCTGCAAGAGCTTCCGGCGAAATCTCCCTTCCGATTCCGTTTTCGCAGATCGCCGCGTTCTGGCAGAATATACATTTAAGATTACACCCTGTAAAAAATATCGCTCCGCTGCCGCGCACACCGCTTATGACAGGCTCTTCCCATTGATGCAGCGCCGCACGGGCTATACGCATTGAACTCCCCTCCCCGCAAAAGCCGACTCCGTTTTCACGGTCGGCCCCGCAATTTCGCGGGCATAAATGACATTCAAATATTTGCATTAGATTTCCCCCATCTATATGGTATACGGGATTATAATCCATTTCTTTCGTTTGCGCAATTCGCAGAATCTCCGCGGGTTGCGCGTTTCGGCTCCGATTGTCAACATAAAAAAAACTAAATTAGCCGACTATTCTTTTGGCGAAAATCACTTGTCAAAACGCGAAATATAGTTATCATGAATAAAAAAAGCACAATTCGAAACTTTGTTAAACGCTTACCCGCATGCTCCGTATTGCAGGTGAACATAAGCGTTAAACGCCCATGTCAGACATTTAGGAACGTGAGCAAGCATATGCCTTAAACGCCCATGTCAGTCATTTTGGAACGTGAGCAAGCATATGCCTTAAACGCCCATGTCAGACATTTAGGAACGTGAGCAAGCATAAATTTCGAGTGCACTACTGTCAAATACTTAAAAATTCAGATAGGAAGGAGACAGCAATGAAAGTTATAGAGACCGAAAAACTCACAAAGTCCTATGGAAAAGCAAGAGGGATCGTAGACCTTTCGCTTTCGGTCGAACAGGGTGAGTGGTTCGGATTTATCGGCCCGAACGGTGCCGGGAAATCAACCACGATCAGAACACTCCTCGGCCTCATCTTTCCCACTTCGGGAAACGCCAAAGTCCTCGGCTTCGACATCGTCAGCCAAAAGGAGGAGATCCACAAGCGCACCGGTTATCTCCCCTCGGAAGCAGTTTTCTATCCCGGGATGAAGGTCAAAGACATCCTGAAGTTCTCGGGTGAACTCAGAGGGAAAGATTGCTCAAAAACC
>JAILPE010000059.1 GCA_024699645.1 Lachnospiraceae bacterium | reverse complement strand
CTAAGAATTAATTTATGAGTATTATATTAGTTATCATATTTTAGTAAAAAACATGATATGTCCGTTAATCATTGGAAAGGGTAAAGATTTTAAATATCTGTCCGGATATTTATATCAAACGAGGTTTATATGGATAATTTAGAGCTTATAAAGGTGATCAAGAAATCTATAGAGGACAAAAAAGGAGAGGATATCAAAATCCTTGACATACAAAAACTGTGTGTTATATGTGATTATTTTGTTATAACACACGGTTATAATCAACCGCAGATAGATGCCATCACCGATAATATTATTGATGAGATCGGAAAACTCGGAATCTCGCCAAAAAGAATAGAAGGTGGAAAAAACAGCGGATGGATCCTTATAGATCTGGGTGATATTGTCATTCACGTATTTATGAACGATCAACGTACTTTCTATGATCTTGAAAGAATTTGGAAAGATGCTGTCAGCATGGATCTTTAATGATCATAACCGCTGAGCGTTAGATAACATTGTTTTGCAAACAGTTGTTTGACAACAATTTGTTCGTATGTTAAAATGTTGTCGATATAATGTCGGATTACATTGAACTGAAAGGAATTGGATATATGGGCGCAAAAAAGAAAATGACTCCCGGAGTTAAACAACAACAGATCCTTGATTTCATTAAAGAATTTATTATCGAAAGAGGTTTTCCGCCTTCGGTTCGTGAAATCTGTAATGCAGTTAAGCTCAGTTCGACATCAACGGTTCATTCGCATCTCCAGGCGCTTGAAGAAAAAGGCTATCTTAAGCGTGATGGCGCAAAGTCGCGTACAATAGAGCTTGTTGATGAAGAATTCAATTCCATGAGAAAAGAAGTCACTAATGTTCCTATTGTAGGTACTATTACTGCAGGTACTCCTATTTTGGCTGTAGAAAATCTTGACGGTTATTTCCCGATACCTATCGATTACCTGCCCAATTCAAAAACATTTATGTTGAAGGTAAAAGGGCAGAGCATGATAAACAAAGGTATTTTTGACGGTGATCAAATACTTGTGAAGCAACAGAATGTTGCCAATAACGGAGACATGGTCGTTGCTTTGATCGATGACAGTGTTACGGTTAAAACGTTCTATAAAGAAAAAGACCATATCAGACTTCAGCCTGAGAATGATACAATGGATCCTATCATTGTTGATAATTGTGAAATCCTCGGTATTGTCATCGGTCTTTTTAGAATTTATTAATCTTCATCATGAGCTGCATTTCGCTCATGATCGAGAACATTTTGATATGTTGCAACACCGGCTTTAACTGCATGGAACATCCTGTCTTTAAAGCCGTTGTTTTCTGATTCCAGCTTGTTTGCAAGCAGCTTTACATATTCTCTTTTCGTGTTTCCGTCGACAGGACAGGGGTTCTTTAATATCGGAAGTTCCATTTTGTTACAAAATCCTTTTATATCGGCTTCTTTTACGTATAGCAGTGGACGGATCAGTGTTATTTCCGTTCTGTCAAGGTAAGTTACAGGGGCAAAACAATAAAAATGTCCTTCATAAATAAGTGACATCAATGCTGTTTCGATTATATCATCACGATGATGTGCAAAAGCCGATTTATTGCAGTTTAGTTCTTTTATCTTATCATTTAATGCACCTTTTCTCATCTTTGCACATAAAGAGCAAGGATTGGTTTCTTTTCTTATGTCAAACACAACATCCTTTATTTGTGTATGGATTACGGTATAATTTACATCCAGTTCTTTACAGAGTTCTGTAATATTATCAACATTAAAGCCTTCAAAACCAAGGTCTACCGTTATAGCTTCAATATCGAATTTTTTGGGATAAAAACGCCTTAATCCGGAAAGTGCGTAAAGAAGAGTAAGAGAGTCCTTACCGCCTGAGATCCCTATCGCGATCCGATCATTCTCTTCGATCATGTTATATTCGTCTACGGCTTTCCTTGTAAGACTGAGCAAACGTCTGAGTGTCATTATGATTCCCTTTTTTATGTATATATATTTTTTATATTTATAATTTAAAGCTAAGCCATAGTCAAGATTTAAAGATATTAAAAATATTAAAAATATTAAAATTTTTTAAAGTATCAACATATTTATTGCTTAACGTAATAAAATATGGTAGCATAAATCTTAATGATAAAAGGTATTATAGTATATGAGTAACAGCTTAATTGTTTTCGGATGATAAAAGCTCATATAAAATAGTACGGATCATAAAATAATTATATAATAAGGGAGCATGTTTATGAAAAATTTGTTAAAGAAACTCATTTCTTTCGGTCTTGTTTTTGTATTAATTTCCGGTATATTTGTCTCAGTACCTGTTCAAGCAAAAGAAAAAAAGACAGATACCGCTGTCAGTGAAGATCTGTTTAGTTCTGCGAGTCAACTTCAGTCTATTTATGTAGGTCAAAAATTACGCCTTGTTTTCACATATGACGGTAAAATCATTAAATATTCCAAAATTAAGTGGTCAATTCCGGAAGGTAAGGATTATGTAAAGCTTTTAAATAAAGGCAAGTATTATAAAGGAATTAAACCAGGAAAAGCTATTATTCGTGCAAAATACAATAACAGAACATTTGATTATCAGGTAGAAGTTTTACCTAAAACTACTGTTAAAGCGCAAACAATTGAAGCTTTAGGTCAGTCATTAAATATTCCCAAAAATCTTGTATTACTTGGCGAACAAAATGGAGCGGTAGTTTATAATTCAACAAAAAATGAACTTGCAGTAATCATTAATGTTCTTAATGCACCTGTTAATTTTGATAGTTTATCCGATGAACAATGGGATGCTATAGATGTATCTATGGGTGAACAAATTAAGAATATGGATCTTTCATCACTTATTCAATATGATACTTCTGTTGAAGATGCTATGGAATTTGAAATTAAGGATCATGGATTTTATGTGGGAAAACAAGCATTTAAGATCAACAATATCGGAACTTATTATTGTGCTATAGTATATATTCTTGACGGAGATTATATGAAATTGTTTTCAGTCGTATCTTTAAACAAAGATGTTTTTGATGAAAATGTTGAATATATCATAGCTAATAATTAAACAGGAAATATGATCAGAATCATAACAGAGGAACTTTAAACAGTTCCTCTGTTTTTTTATTGTATTCTTTGATTTTGATATAAAATATGATAAAATCAAATGATGTGAAATACTAAATTTTATTTGGAGAAGAATATGAGAACAAAGAATTTTCTTTATGTTATATGTATGCTTTTGATTGTTTCTGTTTTATCTTTCGGATGTTCATCTTCTGAAAAAGAGCAGACTAAAGGTACTGATACCGATATACAGGCAGAGGACCGGAATTCAATATCTTCAGTTGATAAAGATACAGGATCTACCGGTGATACATCGATCTCATCGGAGGGAAATGATGATGAGAATGTTGCTTCATCAAGTTTTGATAACAATGCAGTTGATGTGAATTCAGATAATGCAACCGATACATCCTCTTCCGATACAGCACGGATCTCGGGTGAATTATTGATCGAATCCGAAGAAAAGGATGCAGTTAAAGAAGACGGTAATAAATATATCCTTTCAAAAGGCGGAGAGTATCATGTACGTGGCACATGTGAGAACCGTGTGATCTATGTTGATGCACCCGACCAGGATCTTGATATCCACCTTGAAGGTGTTAATATGACATCGGAAATCGGTGCTTTAATATATGTGGAAAATGCTGAAGAGGTTACTGTTTCAGCAACTGACGGTACCAACAATGTTTTGAGTGATAACAGGGCAGCCAGAAAGAATAAGAATGAGGAACCTGAGTATGGTAATGCTGCAATATATTCCAAAGATGATCTTAAGTTTAAAGGACGCGGCAGACTTACAGTGAACGGTTCGTACAATAACGGTATAGGCTGCAAGAATGATATTAAGATCAAGAACCTTACATTGATAGTTTCCGCAAGAAATAACGGTATTAAGGGTAATGATTCTGTTACTGTTGAATCGGGGAATATAACCATTAACGCTACTGACGGTAACGGTATCAAAACGGAGAATAACCATATCAGTGATAAAGGAAATCAAAAAGGATATATAACAATTTCAGGCGGAAAAGTTGACATTACGAGCGGAGACAAGTCAATAGATGCTTCTTATGACACCGTGATCGATTCAGTTAACGCAACTGTTACAACCAATAAGTGATTATTTACATTAATTGTTTTGCCTATAGGTTTTAAAGCGAAATTGGTTGTATACATAAATTGTTATATTTATTGGTTTTAAAACGAAATTGATTGTATATAAAATTATTTTTGCCGTCAGGAATTTTACCGAAAGGATTGTTTTATGAACATTTATGACTTTCAAAAGAAATGGAGAAAACCCCTTTTTTTGATCGGAGTTTTTTTCTGCCTGAGCTGTTTGTTCATGGAGATTCTTATATTTGTCGTTCCGCAATTCAGGATGCAAGTTAAGTGTACGGATGAGCAGTACAGATTAAGATATATTTATCTTCCTACAATCCTTAATATCAGTTCGATAGTTATTTCGTATTTTCTTCTCAGTTCAAAAAAAGTGTCGCAAAGAATGAAGAACTATACCATATGCTTCATGTTGTTATTCATATGTGTAGTTATTCAGAACCTTCACGGAATCTATGCCTCGGTTCTCAGCCTTCCGAGTCTTGCGATCTTTATTTCCGCTGTTTTTGCCGAAAACAGACTGACTTATACCATCACGGTAATTTCACTTGTTTCAACGCTTATATCATACTTTGTAGGCCATCATCTTTTTGACGAAAACGATATTTATATAGCAAATTACATAATAGCCAGTGCCATAGTCATTGTAGCGTATTTCTGTTCAAATCTTTTGCTCAGGTTTATTTATTCACAGCTTCATACCGTTAAAAAAGGACATACCAATGAAGAGCGTCTGATCAATAAAATGCGTCTCGATCCGTTGACCGGTCTTTATAACAGAGGCGGTATGGATTCGATCATGGATGAGCTTATCAATAATTATGATCCCGAGCATCCGCTTTACCTTCTTATGATCGATATCGACAATTTTAAAAGTGTGAACGATACTTACGGTCATCAGAACGGTGACAAAGTTCTGCGAACACTTGCACAGGTGATCCTTGATATGGGAAGAAAAGATATAATTCCCTGCAGATACGGCGGAGAAGAAGTGTGCGTTATGTTTAAAAATATGGATATTGATGATGCCATTAAAAAATCCAATAAGATATTGTCTGATTTCAGAAATGTACGATACGATTTCTCGGGAGATCACAGTATAGCTTTCAGCGGTGGTTTCGTTCAATACGATTCTCATTATACTAAGGACGAATGGATCAAAAAAGCTGATTCAAGGTTGTATTTTGCAAAACACAACGGTAAGAACAGGATCATATCTATTCCGGTGGAAGAAACCGAACAGATTATTTGAACCCATCTGAGCTCATAAACGATCAAACAAATGAAATGGAGAATCATTATGAAGAATAAACTATTCAGGGCGATTATATCGGCTCTTTGTTTTGTTGTGATATTTTTACCCGTATCTATGGCAAAAGCTGCCACAACGGACTCTTTGAAGCCTATAACGCTTATTATTGACGGAGTGGAAACTGCATACGAAGGAATCGTTGGAGAATTCTCGTTTAACGGCGAAAAAATCAATATAAAAAAGACTCCCACGTATCTTTTTAACGATACTGCTTTTATAAATGTTAAAAAGATTATAAAAAAAGCGATCCCTGACGCAAAATACTCTTACAATAAAAATACAGGACGTATTAAGATCTCTCGCGGAGATTGTTCGATCGTGTTTTATACAGACACAATGGTGGTTTATTTGAACGGTAAAGCAACATATTCTCGTCTTATGCCCAAGTTCATAGAGCAAAACGGAGATTCCGGTAATTTCTATCTTCCGGGACGTCTTGTGTTTGAAACACTCGGATATTCATATGTTTGGGACAGTGAAAAAAATGTTTCGGTTGTTACAGAAACAAATGCTACAGGAAAGATTTATGAGCTCTACCGATCGGAGATTGTCCTTGAAAATGATATAAATGATCGGTTAGAAGACATTTACGAAGTATTTTCTTTAGACCTCCCTAAAGGAGTAACAAAAGAAGACGTTTCGATCTCAGACGATATATATAAAAATGAGATATACATTACGGTCAAGGGAGATCATAGGAAATATTTTAAAAACATTACATTCGATGATGAATGCAAAAACTGTATTGTTCAGATACGTTCTGAATATCGTTTGGAAGATGATATAACGGTACTTACGATCCTTACTCAAACTGACAAAAAAGGTATCTGTTTATTACATACGGATGAGATATCGGACAAAAAAGTATTTATAACATTTGAAAGAGCCGGAGATATTTATGATAAGATCGTGATCCTTGATGCGGGACACGGTGCGAACGATCCCGGTACTCAAAATTTCGGGATCAATGAAAAAGACTGTAACCTGATAATCATTAAGATGGTTGGTAAGATCCTTGAGGATGCCGGAATTAAAGTGTTTTATACAAGAACGGATGATACTTTGATCTCGCTCCGTGACAGAGCTTACCTTGGAGAACGTCTTGATGCGGATATGTTTGTGTCTGTACATCATAATGCAAACAACAGCAGAGAAACGAACGGCACAAGCGTTTATTACAGCCTCTTTAATTACTGTTCATCCCTTGATAATACGGTTACAAGCAGGATCATGGCCGAAACAATGCAAGCCGATCTTATTAATAATTTGAAAACAAATGATATGGAAGTGTTAACTACTGACTTTACTGTGACGAAATATAATACCGTGCCGGCTGTTTTGGTTGAGCTTTCTTTCCTGAGCAATCCTGATGAATGTGCGCTTTCAATAACGGATGATTTCAGGATCACTGCTTCACGGACACTGGCAAACAGTATTTTAAAATTTTATGAAAAGTAAGAGGATATACAATTCTGATCATAATCATTATGATCCCTTACTGACGGAGGTTTTTGTAAGATGAAAAAAATAGTATGTGTTTTATTGTGTTTTGTAATGATCTTTTCGATCGTTGGTTGCAGCTCAGATAAGAAAGACGGTTCAGAAGACACATCAACGGTCAATAAAAAATCGGAACAGGAATCAAACGATCAGGACAAAACAGATAAGAATACTACGAACAGTACAAAAGAAGCAAGTAATTCGGATGCTTCGGACGATACAAAAACAAACACAGATACAAGTAATTCAGATGCTTCGGACGATACAAAAATTAACACAGATACTTCGGATAATATAAGCGTTAACACAGATACAAGCGCTTCAGATAATACAAATGAGGCAGCTCATAAGGACTTGTATCAGGAGTTTATTGACGGAACCGGAAAAGCTAAATATATGGGTCTTGGAGACAAGACATCGTTCCTTGATACGAAAGTTGCCCTTGAGATCGGTAAGTCATATTCCTGGGATGAAATTTCAGAAGCACTTAAGAGTTTTGACGAATTTATGGAATATAAACAGGACGGTGAAGAATCGTACAAATTGATCGATTGCGGTTCTGACGGTGTTAAAGAGCTTTTGGTCGAAGCATTATTTGCTACCGAGTATTCATTACATATGATCGTAAAGGAAATAAACGGAGAGCTTCAAATAATCTATACTCAGGACGGATGGTCCAGGTGCGGCGTTTCGATAGGAGATAACGGCGAGATATTTACCGGTGGATCCGCAGGTGCTAATGTACATGTTTCGGATTATGCATATATCGATGCCGACGGAAATTATAAATATTTTTACGGTATTACTGAGACTTTAACACTTTTTGGTGACTTTTATGCATTTAAAACCGATGATGATTTCGTAACTTTTTCCACAGAAGGACTCGACAGCGAACATACAGGCATTGATGATTATGTTATTGAAGATGAAAACGGTGTTCGCAATCATTATTATCATTATTTTATGTTTGATGATGATTTTAATTATGTTAGTTCCGATGCAGATTATACCGATGACAATGAGATCGGAAAGAGATTCAAAGATGCCGGTATCGAGACTTATACTACCGCTCAGATAAACGAGATACTCGCTGATAAGGCAAATAAACTCGGAGTGCCTGAGTCCATGAAATAAATTTACTTTTTGTTTGATTGTGTTTTATTCTTTTCGTCTGAGCTTAACAGCGTCCTTTGCACTGCGACGTCTGTCGTCTTCAAGCTCGGCATAGTGTTTGCGCGTCGTATTTACGTCTTTATGGCCGAGAACATCGGCAACCAGGTAAATGTCACCGGTTTCCTTATAAAGGGCCGTTCCGTACGTACTACGAAGCTTATGAGGCGTTATATGTTTCATTGAAGTGACAAGTCCTGCATATTTTTTTACAAGGTTCTCAACCGATTTAACACAAAGCCGTTTCTTTTGATTTGAAAGGAACAATGCATCTTCATGACCGGCGCAAACATCGCTGACGGAGTTTCTTTCGTCAAGGTACGGCAAGAGAGTAGAACGTACTTCTTCACCGAAATAAACATACGCCTCATAACCGCCTTTTCGTGTTATCTTTACACGGTTGTTTTTCATGTCGAGATCCTTCAGATTAATACCGACAAATTCAGTAACACGGACTCCGGTACCAAGAAGAAATGTAATGATCGCTAAATCTCTGTTTTTTAATTTTTCACGATATTTAAGCATATGATCCGAACAGTTGTAATTACCGGATTCTATAAGATCGAGCATATCGGATACTTCGTCGCCGTCGAGCCTGACAATGGCTTTCTTGTGAAGCTTTGGCATATCAACTTTAACTACAGGGTTGCCATTGATCATATTGTTTTTAAAGAGATATCCGTATAAGCTTCTGAGAGCCGACATTTTACGTTTGAGGGCCGTTTCGGAATTAGTAATTTCACGGCCGGTTTCGTCGGTATATAATCTGAGATAATCAAGATATTCCTCAATATCGAAAGGCTCAATGCTTTCCAGATCGTTTAATGATATATCGCGAATTTCCTTGTTTTTAAATAACGGATTTGAATCATGAAGCCAGGTAAAAAATACTTTAAGATCTACAGCATATGCAAGACGTGAACGTGATTGCATACGTTGTTTCATTCCACGCATATAAGTTGTAACAAAACCGGGAAGCTCAGCAAGATATTCACGTAGTGCTTTAGTATAATCGATTTCTTTTTGCTCGTGATAAGACTTATTATTTTCCATAGGGCCTCCTTAAAAGCAGCACTAAAGTTTCGTTAAACCTGGATTTATAGAATAATTGTATATCAAACTCTCCCGTTTGTCAAGCCTTAAATGCTGATTTATAAGGCTTTTATGAGTTCTTGACATATTGTAAATTTATTTGCCGGAAAAAATATATAACACAAAAAGCACGGTCCATCTGCCGTGCTTCCTGCGTCATAAAACAAAACCCTCTCCAAAAAATTACATCAAGGCTTATATTCACTTATAATCTTTTCAAGCTCCAATAATTCGGAAGCTTTAACCCGGTTGTTTTTTAAATACTCGGAAACAAAACCGATAAACGAACCGTCAAATAATTTTTCCAATAATGATGAACTCTCTGTTTGCCTAACTTGTGCCTTTGTTATAAGTGCTTTGCAAAAGAACCCGGGATCTTGCCTCTCGATCGCTCCCTTATCAATAAGACGTTTGATCACTGTATATGTGGTATTCTTTTCCCAACCGATATATTCTTTTATTATCTTGGCAATATCTTTTGCAGCCAGCATCTTGTTTGACCACAACAATTCCATAACATTGAGTTCGCCTTCATGCAGTCGAATCTCTCCCATTGACAAAATCCCCTCCGGAACACTCATTCTACTTATGTAGCATCTGGTGAACAGATATTATTCTATATTAATAGAACAGATTTGTCAATACCCTGAAACAGCCTGTTTTTCAAGGTTCTACAGTTGTGGAATGAAATTATCAATATATTCACACCCATAAACAGGCATATTTATGCTGTCTTTTGATTCATTAAACGAGCTTTCTGTAATATGTATCTTTGTCGATGTTAAATCTTTGTATAGTGAAAAGAATTCTTCGTAATTTACATTTCTGGTCGTACCTGAACACGCCACTTTTACCGGGTGATACTTTCCTTTTGACTCGATAATGGTATTTATTCTGAATCTGTATTTACCGGCCCAGGTATATACGTTAAAACCGGCTTCTTTAAGCAGATTCCTGATATGATTTTCGATCACTAGTTCTTTTATCCTGTCGTCTGTGAGAGCCAGCTCTGATCTGTTTTTTATCAGCAGGTACCTGTATATTCCGTCATCGGTCAGTGCAAGACTGTAAGAATCATCATTGAGCCTCGGGATCCTGATAATTATTCCGTCGTCGATAAGTTCATTAACGTTGTTTTCAAGCTGTTCTTTGCCTATATATCTTCTGCCTGTTTTTGAAAAGACAAATCTTGAATTTTTGGCACATATCGGAATTGTGTTTATTATTCCTATCTTGTTTTGAAGTTTCGTACCATCTTTTTCTTTAACGCTTATATTTCCGATCAAGGCTTCATATCTTTCGGCGGCAAGATCTTCCGTCATTACTGCCGGGTTTTCTTTTGTGAGTTCGATAACAGGTCTTATGTATCCTCCTGTGGACAAATACTGGTAGTACATGTCTGTCAGTTCATTATGAATAAGCGACGGCATAGTTTTTTTTGCCGTCATATGGGCATTAACGACCTGAGCGTAAAACTTTTCTCCGGATCTGATAAGAAATTCTTCAAACGATATCTTATCGGCTTTAATGCATTTATCAAACAAATCGGATTTATTTTTGGCCCATGCAACGTCATCTGCGATAAAAATGATCTTGATGTCTTTGTATTTGTATTCATCTTTTCTTTCGGTTATTTTTTCTTTCAGATCATTTTCGTATTTCAGATCCAAGAATTCATCGAGCACAAATGTGACCGATAGCAATTCGCCCGAAAGCCTGTAGGCATCTACCAATGCTTCCGTAATATCCTTGCAGTTTTTTAATCCTTCGAGAATTTCTGTAACGTTATCTCTTCTGAAATTGACGATTATGAATCTGCCTCGGAATTCGTTGTATAATTCGTTTGCAAAGCATGATTTACCAAGGCCCGGTCGACCGTACAGCAATATCCTTTTGTCTTTGTTTTGGAATAATGTATTCCTAATCTCGTCCTTATACATAGTATTCCTCTCGCAGCTTGGAAAGAATTCTTTCAAAGTATTCCGGCGGATCTTCTTTAAATTCGATATATTTGTCGTCGGAAGGTCTGTTTAGGCCGAGCACCCATGCATGCAGTGTTTGTCCCGAAGTCTTAAATTCACGTCTGTAACCACCATATACCTCGTCTCCGAGTACAGGATGACCTATTGATGCCATATGGACTCGTATTTGGTGTGTTCTGCCCGTTTCAAGCCTGCATTCGATAAGTGAATAGCCTTTAAATCTTTCGAGCGTTTTAAAGTGCGTTATTGCTTCTTTTCCGCTCGGGTCAACTGCCATTTTCTTTCTGTCGTTTTTGTTACGTGCAATACATTTGTTGATCGTGCCATCATCTTCTGTATTTCCGCAGCAAACCGCAAGATAACGTCTTGTTATTGTGTGTTCTTTTAATTGTTCCGCAACTTTTCTGTGAGAAACATCGTTCTTGCAGATCACAAGAAGACCGGATGTATCTTTGTCTATTCTGTGGACGATACCGGGTCTGAGAACACCGTTTATGCCCGATAATCTTCCGTCAAGGTGTTTAAGGAGACCGTTTACAAGTGTTCCCGTGTAATTACCGGGTGCAGGATGAACGACCATATTTTGAGGTTTATATACTATCAGGATATCATCATCCTCATAACGAACATTTATGTCTATATCTTCGGGAAGGATATCCGGAATCCTAAGCTCCGGGACATCGATTTCGGCCGTATCACCTTCACTGACCTTAAGGCTCGCCTTAACGTTAGATCCGTTCAGTAAAACCCTTTTATCGTCGATCAGTTTTTTTATATAACTTCTTGAAAGATCGGGACAAAGACTTGCGAGATACGAATCGATACGCAGTCCTTCGCTCTCATCCGAAACGGTAAATGTCAGACGTTCAGACATCGGGATCATCCTTTCGCTGTTTCCTTATTTTAAGAAATTTCATGTCTTCTTCTTTGTAATAGAATATCAAAAGTATGGCAGTCAATATCCCTGCTATCGTAATGTAACAATCAGCTATATTAAATATAGGAAAATTGATCAGGCTGATATAAATAAAATCCGTTACTGCAGAGAAAATTAATCTGTCGATAAGATTACCGGCGGCTCCGGAAAAGATAAGTATCAGCATAATGCTTAATGCTTTCAGCTTTTTGTTATCTTTCGGGATCTTAATATATACGATAAACACTACCGACATTATGATCACGGCAAATATACTTATCAAAAAAGGAAGTGAATTAAACATACCCCAGGCAACGCCTTTGTTATATATCAACTTAAATTCAAACACTCCTTCGATCAATGTAACCGATGAATCGGCCAGTGTCTGTCTTGCAATTAATTTTGTTATCTGATCAAATGCTATAAGTAATATCATAAAGATCAGATCGGGAATTCGTTTTGTAATTTTTTCTTTCATACGTTATATTCCATACTTTTCTTTGTTATTGTACCGAGTGATATCATTATACCATATAATGGCGTTCTGTATAAAAAAAGACCCACTTAAAAGCGGATCTTTTTTATAAAAAATTTTTGACGTTCAATCATTTTCCTGAAAATCTACAAAACTGAAATCTTCGTTCTCGGTGTCAAAATCTTCACTGCCAAAATCTTCTTCTATTCCGTCATCGCTTTTTGAAAGATCGGCGGCTTCCTGAACAGAAACCTTTTGCTTTTTTATAATCGAGGGCTTTAAAGACTCCCGGTTAACGGCTTTTTTGATCGGTGTTGCATCGGACTGTGTTTCAAAAGAAATGTCTTTATCAGTACCTTTGTCTGAACTTTCATCGCTCGCGGAGAATTCTGTTTTTGCGACCTCATCGTTGATCTCAAAATTTTTGATATCAAGATCAAACGCTTTGGAACTGATCAATTCAACCTGCGCACTTGCAAGATGCTTAAATTCGGCTCTGTATTTTTCGTACTGACGGATCAGCTCTTTAGATTGTTTGTTAAGAGATGAAAGTTCGTTTCTTGCATCGGCTACTATGATACTTGCCTTTGTACGAGCTTCCTGCTCTATTCTTTTGGCTTCTTTGGCTGCGTTGGATCTTGTCTCCTCAGCTGTCTTTTCAGCAAGGATAAGAGCCTTCTGAAGCGTTTTTTCTATCGTTTTGTAATATTGTATACCTTCATTAAGGACAGATAACTTGTCCTTAAGTTCCATGTTTTCTCTGTAAATATCTTCGTAGGAATGAAGAACTTCAGCTCTGAAATTCTCTACATCTTTTTTGTCGTATCCAAGACCGCCTGATTTGAAAACTTTGCTTTGTACCTCTACGGGAGTAAGCATGTCAATCTCCTTTTATGATCTCATTTTAAAAGTGAAACGTTATAACCTGTTTGTTCAAGAATATCATTGTAGTCACCGGAAACGTCCACATTCTCAGGAGCAACAAAAACTATAGAATCGCTGATCTGAAAAAGCTTTCCGTTAAGTGAATAAACTGCGCCCGAAACAAAATCCATTATCCTTTGTGAAAGAACAAGATCTTCCGTATTAAGGATAACGATCGCACAACAGTCTGACAGAATAACATCACAGATATCCTGTGAATCCTCAAAGAACTTAGGCTTCATGACACAAACCTTCGAACCCTTGTTTGTGGTCTTGAGAGGTACAACTTTGCTTCCGTTCGGGTGTTCTATCCTAAGTCTCTTGGAATCTTCTTTTCCTTCAATGTATGTAGATGTTCCGTAGAAATCAGAAACATGAGCTTTTTGAGGCTGACCGTAGTCGTCAAAATGATCATGCTGAGATGTGCCGCGTGAACGCCCGGAATTATTGCCTTCAAATGACTTTGAATGACTTTTTCCGTGCTGTTGTTGCTGCTCGTATTCAAGTTCTTCTTCGTACGCTTCGAAACCTTCCTCACTTGGAGTGCTCCTTACGCTTTGTAATAAATCTCCGAAAAATCCCATCTTATACCTCGATTCAAATTTTTAAGCCATAGTCCCTGGCTCCAAATATTCCGGTCCCTACTCTTACATGAGTTGCACCTTCCTCGATGGCGACTTCGAAATCAAGAGTCATCCCCATCGATAATACATCCATGCAGATATTATCGTTATTTTTAGACTTTATGTCAACAAATAATTCCCTCATTTTCTTAAAATACGGACGATTTGATTCGGGGTCCTCACATATCGGAGCAACTGTCATCAGCCCCCTGATCCTTATGTTCTTAAGCTCCTTGAGTGAATTGACAAACGGAACCGCTTCATCGGGCTTTATACCGTATTTTGATTCTTCGTCCCCTATATTTATTTCAAGAAGAATATCAGTGACCGTATCTTTCTTTTTTGATTCATTATCTATAAACGAAGCCAGTTTATAAGAATCTACAGAATGGATCATAACTGTTTTACCGATAAGATTTTTGACCTTATTCGTTTGCAGATGACCGATAAAATGCCACTTTATCTTATCCCGGCACTCGGGAAGTGAAGACTCTAAATAACTGTTTACGGCATCTTCTTTTTCGAGCAGTTCTTTGACCCAGTTCTCGCCGAATTCGTATTGACCGTGTCTTACGGCCTCTTCTACCGATTCGTGAGGATTTAGTTTGCTGACGGCTATAAGCGTTATGCTGTTCGGGTCTCTGTCGGAACGAAGGGCTGCTTTTTTTATCCTATCTTTTATTGAATCTATATTTTCGGAAATATTATCGAGCGACATTATCTATATCCTCCAAAATCATTTATTTATTTTACAAGCATTGATTCGACAGCTTTCGATGCATCAAGGGCTATGTGATCGTATTCTCTGATACCGTCCGGGGTTGAAGGACTGATAACTATATAATCTTTTCCGGTCTCAAGCCTGTCTATACGAACGAATTGATAATAACCTTTGTTTACATTATATACACCGTCAAGACTGTTCATGGTAGAAACCCTTACTCTGTTGCCTGTTTCGGGGTTATTTATGACATCTCCGTCCGAAACATACATAGGGTCAATATATGCGTAATAGCCGTCAGAATAATATTTTGAAGGATTTACATCCATCAGGTATATCTCTCCCGTTTCGGGATCGGCTATTTCTTTCTTTAGCAGCATAACATTACGTTCTTTATCCTCAACGAACATATTCAGAGGAACAAGATAATAACTCTTTTGTACTATACTTGACGCAGGTATCTTAAGACCTTTGTCTTTGTTGTTAATAAATCTCACCGGCAACAATCTGTCATCGATAAATTCAGACATATATGTGTTAAGCTTTAACTCAACAAAATAGTCTTCTCCGATCGAATATGGCGTTGTTGTAACACTGATAGGAGTTGTCTTGTTGCCGATCAGGACGCTTGCTTCTCTTGAACCGACATTGTCTACATAGAATTCTTCCGTAACTTTACATACTATGGACCAGTTCTCGTTTTCGCATATCCTGTAAACGGGATCTGAAGACGAGATAAGACCCGTGCTCCTAAGATTTATTATACTCGGAGCATCTTTAAACATATCGGCCGTAACCATATCCGATGTAATTCCGTTATATGTATCGCATTTAAAAGAGACAACACCTGAAATCGGGGATCTGCAAACATGGAACGAACTGCCGGTCATACCTTCGGTAACGTAATCTTTAAGATTATCAATCATGTTGTTGCTGACAAAGTCATAGATCATCGATCCGAGCTGTTCTTTAAATTCGCCTATATTTCCGACCAGCGTGGTAGATTCTCCCGAGAGATAACGCGCGATCGACGATTTGATCTCTATTATCTGTGACCTGTCCAGTTTGTCTTTGGTAAAGTCTTTTTTCAGTGCGTTGTATGTGTTGTTTTTTGAATCGACACAATATATTATGCTGTTTTTGGCAGCCTTCTTTTTGTTTCTTATAAAATAATTGATATATCCGGATTGCTCGGAATAAACCAATTTCTCGTCTCTGACGGCAATACCGCTAAATGTTGTATCATAGCTAAGTTGTGCAGCTTTTACTTCATAAAAGGATACATTGGAACGGTTAAGCATACCGAACAGTTCGACACCCAAATATATACAGATTCCCAAAACAACAAAAGCAAGCACTATCAATTGTGCACGCTTTTTTATAGGGCTATTGTTTTTTTTGTTTTGAAAATTGTCTCGTTTGTTTGAGACGGCAGGGCGTCCCGAAGGAGAACCCTGCCGACTTCTTAAACTAACAACATTATCTTCTCTTGACATATTCATACAGCTGTTGTGAAATTCTGTAATTTATTAGGTGCGATTTTCGTATTATAAAGCAACAATTACTTTTTCTTTTATGGATTCAGGCATATCTGCAGCGTCTACTGACATACTGATCACAAAATCAACATCAAATTTGCTTGATATAACATCGAGCTTTTCAATGATGGGAACATATGAAATATCGGTATCTTCAATACAGGAAATATTCAAAAAACAATCAAGGAATACTTTTTGAAGGTCATGATCCTGTGAGATCATTCCGCAGATAAAACCAAGAAATTCTTCGGATGTTTCAATACAATAATCTTTTACATTGATCAATCTTACTTTCTTATGGAGATCATACATGTGCTTTGTGTTTTTGTCCAGGTAAACAACGGTTCCTTTAGACTGTGTAACCTCCGTATTTACTTTGTCCAAAAGTATCTTTGTTTTTCCCTTACCCTTGCCACCGGCAATTATCTGTATCATAATGATCGCCCCTTTCGGTTTTTGATATATAAATTATACTATCCGCGGGTATTTTATTCAAGTCGTGGGTTGTAAAATATAGTTAAATATTCTGTTCATTGAATTATATAATTCTTCTTTTGTGGAAGTACCGAAAATCTCGGTAATAAAGCCTTGTCCGTCATAATCTTCGCTGTATAACATAAGACATTTTCCGGCCGAAACGGTATCTCCTGTCTTGCCGCCATAGACGTTTATGCCTCGCGGGGCAGCATATTTTCCCACGAAATAAAGATTTGTAGGTTCCATATAAAGTTCTTTGTCGCTTCCGACAGCTGTATGAATCTTTACGATGTAACCTTTTGATTTGAAGATCTCTTTTAACGCGTCATATCTGAGGCATTCGTTGAATATAAGATACATATCGTAAGCTGTCGTATAGTGATTGGGATCATGCAGACCGTGAGGATTTACAAAGCTTGTGTTTATACATCCGAGTTCTTTTGCCTCACTGTTCATCATACGGATAAAAGCACGTTCCGTTTCGCCGACATGTCTTGCGATCGCGAGGGCTGCATCGTTACCGGAATAGACCAAAAGACAATAAAGCAGATCTTTTACAGTTAATGTATCTCCTTTGGAAAATCCGCACAGCTGGGCGCCTTTTAATACAATACCGCAGTTATCTTCGTCTATGGTAACTATATCATCAAGATCACAATGTTTAATGGCAAGTAATGCCGTCATAAGTTTGGTCGTGCTGGCAGGATATACTTTTTCATGCATGTTTTGCGAATAAAGAATCGTAGCTGTGTTGATATTAAACGCTAACGCACTGTTATATGTAGAATCGGAATCTAAGTCCGTTACGGGAGTATCCGATGTGGAATAACAGATATCTTCATACATAAAACTGATCTTCTCGGAATCATCGCCGGATTTATTGCTTTGATCTTCAGAGTCGTTGTTTTCGGATGTGGCGACATCGTTTGTATTGATCTGTGGTGAAGATTCTGTTTTGGACTCATTATATTTTTCAGCAAAAAAAGAGGAAGTGTAATTACTTCCCCTAAGGGAGCAGCCTGTAAGAAGCAGAGCCGCTATTAGAATCAATGATATAACTCTCGCCAATCAAGATCTCCCCTCTCAAGTGCTTTTATAAGAAGTTCTGCCGTTGCAAGATTAGTTGCAATAGGAATATTATGCATATCGCAAAGAGTGATAACACTTTGCATATCCGGTAAGAGCTTTGTGTGCTCCTGAGGATCGCGAAGATAAAATACTATATCTATCTCGTTATTTTCAATCAGAGAACAAAGCTGCTGTTCACCACCCAAGGGACCGGCAAGACATTTGTGTACCGATAATCCTGATGCTTCACTTATCAACCTGCCGGTAGTCTGAGTGGCATACAGTGTGTGTTCTCGTAAAATATCACAATATGCTATGCATAGATTCTGCATCAGCATTTTTTTTGTATCATGAGCAATAAACCCAATATTCATATAAAATTTCCTCCGCAAAGGAACTTTTCAGTCGTTCAGCGCCCCAAATTCATCTTCTTTTTTCTCAATCTTTTGAGCCGGCTGTAAACTGATATTCAGCAGCATCCCAATCATACCCAAATATACAAGCAGGGAGGACAACCCTGCACTCATCAGAGGTAACGGAATTCCTGTATTGGGAAGTAATGACGTTACAACTCCGATGTTTATAAACACTTGAAACGCAAAAAGTGAACCGATGCCTATCGCTATCATTTTTCCGAGATAGTCTTTTGCGCGTTTAGCAATTCTGAATGCAAGTAAAACCAAAACAAAGAATAAAGCAATAACTATGACGGATCCTATAAAACCAAACTCCTCCGCAATCCCTGTGAAAACAAAATCGCTTTCCTTGACAGGAACATATCTTGTACCCGTAAGTGCATTGTTCTCTTCAAATATCTTACCGTAAAGGCCACCCGATCTTATCGCGGCAGCGGCATTTGTCTGCTGATAAGTAAGCTCCGGATATAGCTCCGGAAACTTTGATGCAAGAAGCCTTTTTTGCTGATACTCTTTCAGTATGACCTGAAAAGGTTGTTGCACATACCAATATAATCCGCCAAGAATAGGCAGCGCCGTTCCGGCGATCGGCAGTATATATTTAAACGGAACTCCTGAAGCAAATACCATCGCCGAATACAGCAGTACGATAACGATACTTGTCGAAAGATCGGTCTGAGTAAGGATAAGGAATGTCGGTATTATGATAAAAAGAACCGACAATACAAGCACCCAAAACTTAGTGATCTTTTTCCTGCATAAATCAAAATACTTGGCAAAAAATATGATCAGGGATACTTTTACAATGTCAGACGGTTGAAATTCAAAACCTTTGTTGTTTATACCCGCTGTGGGATCGCCGCCGATCTTGATCCATCTTCTTGCATCGTAATGTGCCCAACCGTAAATTAATCCACTGTTACTGAAACGACAGATAAGCAATAGTATTAGTCCGATCAAATATGCGAATATAAACAGTTTTGCTATCAAATGATAATCTAAAAAAGTGAAAAACATGATCACTGCAAAACCTGCAACATATCCGAATAACTGCTTGCTTAAAAATGCTTCGTCACCGTCATCGAGGATATACATCATATATACGCTTATCGCACCGATGATATAAACTGTCATTAAAAGCATCCATGAAAAGCTTTTTCGATCATATGTCATGATCGGAGCAAATAATTTCAGTTGTTTCAACCTCTTCTGATCTCCTTGACGGGAATATTGGCAAACAATACAGGAACAAGTCCTTCGCCGTTTTCACCCTCGGTTTGTTGAATTTTGATATCAAGTCCCGCAACGTCTATCTCAATATATTTTGAGATGACATTTATAATATCGTTTTTTATCTTTTCCATGATCTCGGGAGAACAACCGGCCCTGTCAGAAGCAAGAGCAAGTTGAAGTCTGCCTTTTGCAATATTACTGGAAGATACGGTTTTCTTTTTGAATATATCTAAAAATGACATAATTTAACCCCTCTCTTTAAGAATGATCTCAAAACAATTATTTTTTCTTTCCGAATAGTCTTCCGAAGAATCCTCTTTTTGCATTCAGATCAAGGAACGGAACTTCTTCACCCGCAAGTCTCTTACAAATGTTCATATAAGCCTGTCCGGCAAGAGAATCGTTACCTACAAGAGGTTCTCCGTTGTTTGTTGAAATAACGATGTTTTCATCATCGGGAACTATACCGATAAGATCGATCGCAAGGATATCGACAACATCCTGGCTTGACATCATATCTCCGCGTGCAACCATATCCATTCTTAATCTGTTTACGATAAGCTGTGTTTTTTTCATCTCGTTTGCTTCGAGAAGACCTACTATTCTGTCTGCGTCCCTGACAGCCGATACTTCGGGGGTTGTAACAACAAGAGCTCTGTCTGCACCCGCTATGGCGTTTCTGAAGCCTTGTTCAATACCGGCGGGACAATCCATTATAACAAAGTCAAACTCATCTTTTAATTGTTCACACAGCTGTCTCATCTCCTCGGGAGTAACAGCGGTCTTGTCTCTTGTTTGAGCTGAGGGCAAAAGATAAAGATTGTTGTACCTCTTATCTTTGATAAGTGCCTGTTTGATCCTGCAATTGCCTTCGATAACATCGACAAGGTTATAAACGATCCTGTTTTCGAGACCCATAACGACATCAAGATTACGTAATCCGATATCTGTATCGATCAAAACAACTTTCTTGTCGAGTTTGGCAAGTCCGGTTCCGACGTTGGCAGTCGTGGTGGTTTTGCCAACCCCTCCTTTTCCGGATGTAACAACGATTACTTCTCCCATAATGTTTTCCTCCTGTGCGGATGCTCTGCAAGCATCTCAAATTCTTGAAATATTAAAATTACATAAGTTTTATCTCATTGATTATATTTTTACCGGCGGGTTCAATATAGATCGTATCGTCTTCAAGGAATGCAATCCTTGGCATTGAAGCCTCCTGTGATTTATCAGGCTTATCCGGAGCTCTTGCGATCGTATCGGCAATCCTGACCTGCATCGGATTCATCTCAAGAGCAAAGATAAAAGCATTTTTGTTACCCATGGCTCCGGCAAATGCAGCTCCCTTTATCGCTCCGAGAACAATGATATTGCCGTTTGATACAACAGACGCACCGGGATTGATGTCTCCGAGAATTATTATGCTGTTTTCCGTATCAAGCGATTGGCCGGATCTGAGATTACCTTTATAGAAACGCGCGAGGTACGGATCTTTCATCAATTCTCTTGTGTATTTAATCTCTCCCGCTTTATCCATATCTTGTCTTGATTCGAAATATGCTGTAACGTCGAGCTGACAACTGTTACCAATTACTTTTAGAAGTTGATTTTTCTGTTCTTCGCTAAGATCGACACCTTCGAATGTTACGGCCATTTTAGCTGTACCGAGAAATGAAGCGGATGCTTTAAACTTAGCGGCTACGGCATCCTTTAATTCTTCAAAAGATTTCTCGGGATCAAGAACAACCGTTATTCCGTTGGCACTTCCTTTTATCATGACAGGATTCAAATCCTTTACTCTCCTTTCTGTCAGTCTGAAACGACAATGTTTGTGACACTTGTTGTAGTAAGATCACCGCTCAGAAGAGCCTCTTTGTTCTCGTCATTGAAATACAGGCCGTATACTTCCCGGGCAAGCTTTGCCGCGTTGGCGGATGCATATCCGTTCGGAATAACAACGGTAACACTGATCTCGGGATCGTTATACGGAGCAAATGAAATGAACAAAGCGTGACTCGGATGGGTTAAACTTACCTGAGCGGTTCCTGTTTTACCGGCAACTTCAAATCCGAGATCACCGTAAAGATCGTTCAAACTGTTCGCCGATGTGTTAACAACGTTATACATGCCTTTTTGCACTGCATTCCACTCTGATTGAGAGAAAATATCAATCTGATTATACACTTCCGCATGATTATCTTCAATTGAATTTTTGCTCTTATCTTCTATTTTGTCGACCAATGTAAGGTTAAATACTGTTCCTTTATTTGCTATGGCAGTTACATATCTTGATATCTGTATCGGTGCAAATGCGTGGTAATAACCGATAGATGTTCTTACGGCATCGGTACTTGATATTGCGGGTAAAGACTCCGGTACTTCTATACCCGATTTGTTAGCAAGTCCGAATAACGACGCATACTTCTGGATCTTTGATATTCCCAGTGAATCACTGTATAAACCGGACTGATCAAGCGACATTTCGTAACCCACTTCGTAGAAGAAATAGTTGCATGAATGCTGTATTGCCTGTGTAACATTGATAGATCCGTGGTTACCCGGGTATTTCCAGCATTTTGGAGAAGGATCTACAAGCTCAAATATACCTTTGTCGGTTATCTTTGTTTCTGTCGTTATGATACCTTCACCGATTCCGGCAAGCGCCATAAGCGGTTTGAATGTCGAACCGGTAGCGGTAACCTGCATCGCAGGTCTGTTAAGAAGAGGTGTTGCTTTATTGCTTATCAGCTTTTGATAATAATCCCAATCGATCTTGTTGGCCAGTCTGTTGTTGTCGTAGCTCGGATATGTTACTTCGGCGATGGTATCTCCTGTTTTTACATCGGTGATCACGATTGAACCTGAACAAGGCTCAAGAGCAAGCATACCGGGAGTTATCTCAAGCGTTTCAAGTTTGTTCAATATGAAATTGTATGCCGAAATGCTTCCGCTTGAAAGTTTATTGTAATCGTTGGCATTATATTCGATGATTCCCTGATCGTACAGTAAAAGACAAACATCTCTTCCTGTGAGGTTGAGATTGAACACCAGCATTCTGTACAAAATTTTGTCGAAATCTTCATTGTGATTCAAGCTGACAAATATCTTATCAAGGATCTTATCATATGTTTCCTCGTTGGTGTTATAATCGTCACCGACATTGATCGTAGAAAGATCTATCCATTGACTATCAATGGCATATTTCAAAAACTCACAGAGTGAAATCTTGTTATCTAAATATTTTACGTACGTAGTATCCTTCTCATATATAAGATCTTTTCTTAAAATACCGTTATTTTTGAGCAGCGAATAGATAAATGATATATATTCCATAGATTCATCACCGAGCTCAGAGTTTTTGATCGGATTGTTATAATTGAGAATCTTTCTTATAAGATTGAATACAGTCGATTTTTTGTTCAAATATAGTCCATAAACCTTCTTTTCGAGAGCGGTCGCATCTTCGCTCGTAAAATGCTTAAAGTCGATCACCGAATTATCAAAGAATGCATTATAAACTTCGTAAATGGGTATGGTTATCTGTGATGCAGACTTTCCTTTTCCTCCGTAACTGAACGAATTAACTATCTTCGATCTCAGAATTGCCGCAATGTTATTCTCAAGTATGTGATAAAGAGCTATCTGAAGCTCTCTGTCGAGCGTAAGGTAAATATCGGATCCGGCAACGGGATTACTTATCGTCTCCGTAGACACAACCTTTCCACTGCCGGACAATGAAAGATTAACTTTTCCTTTTTGACCTCGCAGTAATCTGTCGAGTTCTTTTTCAATACCTGTTTTTCCGATCTGGTCGGAAGTATTGTAAACAGGCTCCTCAAGCTCTTCCATATCATTCAGGTCATCCATTTCGTCTTCGCTGACATTCCCCGTATATCCGATGATATGTGAAAAATAAAGGGTATCGTAATATTTTCTGGTTGAAACCTGTTTGATCTCAACTCCGAGAAGTAAAGCCGAATTTTCCTCTATGGCAGCGATCGTTTTTTGATCGACATTTGTACAGATGGTAAATTGTGCATATTGGGGATTAAGAGTAAAAAGCGCATAACGAACAGACATGATCTTAAGCGTATCCTCAATAGAATAATCGTCGCTTATACCGAACATTCTGCTTGCTTTATCGCCGTTTTTGAGGAAGTCATAAACGTCACGGGCGGTTGCAGTGATCTGTTCCTCCGTAAGATCCGATACACTTTTTAATCCGTATGCGTTTTTCTTAAAACGGAGCAAAGCCATATCTTTTAGATTGAAAATAAACTCATCGTTTTGATACTCTATTGCAAAATCAAGCTCAAGTGTTTTGTTGTTCTTCTCAAGGATCTTGATAAGCTTATAGATCATATCGTTTTTTTCCTGATTATTCGTCAACAACGCACTGTTTCCCATGACAATATTATAGCTTTCGGCATTATCGGCAAGGATATTTCCGTTTTTGTCAAATATACGGCCTCTTGTACTGTCGGTAAATCTGTACTGACTTGTTTTGTATGCACTTGATGTAATAACACTTCCAGAAGCATCTGTATCTGAATCCGAATCATAGACCTGAAGATTATATACTCTGATTATAAGCACGATAAATAAGATCAAGGTCAACAAAGTAAGATATATAAGCCTTGAGCTGAATATTTTCTTTAATTTTTCAAGAATAATATCAAGCATTATGATCTCCGTTAGGTAATTCTTTTTCGTTCTTAAACGATAATCGATTCAGGTCACGCTTCAATAAAATATCATTCATCCTTGTCAAATCTGAGCAGATACAGGTTTGCGATTTTAAGTATCCTGTAAAGGATGATGCTTACAAGTACCGTATATACGATTCTTGGGATCGTGATCCTATATATGTAAAACGAAAGATTTATCTTTCCCTGTAATAGATAAAATACAACAAAATACATAAGATTATAAAGCAATTCACCGACAGCGGTAAGCATAAGCGGTGTCATATGATCGTCGTCGTCATATATCTTATGCGAGAATCCGGCAAGATTACCGATTATTATATAGAACAACGGAAATATTCCCACAACCGAACTGTAACAACAATCAATATAAAATCCGCAAAGAAGTCCGGCCAGCATAGCCTTCGTTCTTCCTCTCATAAATCCGATGGACACAACTAAGATCATTAAAAGATCGGGTACGACTCCCGCAAGTGAGAACGACGAAAAAAGCCCTGTTTGCAGGACATAAAGGATAAAAGATCCCAATATAAGAACTATGGCTCTAATTATCACTTTTGAAGACCTCACTTATACCGTCATATTCTTCTCTCAACTGAGTAATGATAAGTACTGCGTCTATGTGCTCAAAATCAACTACAGGTGTCAATCGACACTGTTGCGTCAATTTGGTCGGATCCACACCGATATCGCTGACATATCCGATAAGAATACCGGGCAGATATTTATCGCTTATATATGATGTAACGACCTCATAATTATCATAGATCTGGGCATTTAAGCTGATCTGCGAAACGTTTATGTAACCTTTGTCGATAAGCTCAAGATCGCCTGAAACGATACATGTATCGGAAGTTTTAAGGAACATTCCGCTAACTTTACTCGAGTCATCGATTATAGTACGAACACGTGCCCAATTGCTGCCGGTCTGAGTAACTATTCCGACAAGACCGTTACCCGCAAGAACGTTCATATCGGTCAAAATCCCGTCTTTTTCACCTTTGTCAATTATAAACTCTCCGCTGTAGCTGTTCGGGTCTTTACTGATTACTTTTGCAGCAACTTTTTTGTACTGATCGTACAAACCGTCAAGTTCATACAGTTCCCTGTAGTACGAAAGCTCATATTTTTCCTGGTTTAGGATCTGATTGGTGTTTTTAAGATCGTCTATTTGAGCTTTAAGCGCTTTGTTTTCTTCAAGAAGATCATCCATATCCGAAAAATGATCGACTTTATCTTCGATAAAATCGCCAAAGTTGTTTATACCTTTTTGCATCGGCGCAACAACAGAGCCGATCACGTTTTTTACAGGCGAAAAAATATCGGAAAAACGGTACGACACCACAATGAGAATTATACAAAAGACCGTAAGACCCCAAAATACGATCTTGGGGTTTATTACGATCTTCTTTTTTACTTTATTCTTGATCTTAGGCTTCATGATCAATCCTTATAATTCATTTGTTTTAATACATACGACAGACTGTCAAGCTCAGGACTTTCGATTATTCTGCCGATACCCAGAGCAACGGAATTGGCCGGATCTTTACAGATGTTTACCGAAAGCTCTGTTTCGTTACTAAGTAATGTTGAGAGATTTGCAATGCTTGCAGAACCACCCGTTACGTAAATTCCTGAATCAATGATATCCGAAGCGATCTCAGGCGGCGTATGCTCAAGTATCATTCTCACGCTGTCTACGATATTTTGAAGATGCTCTCTTATCGCTGTGTATACGAATGCGCTGTCGATCTCCTTTTCAACCGGTAAACCGCTCACAACATCTCGTCCGTAGACTTTAATGGCTTTTATTTCATCATCTTCCGGACTGACGGCCGTAGCAAGATTGATCTTGATTATTTCGGCAGTCTTATTACCGATAATGAGATTATACTTTTTCTTTACCGACGAAATAATGTCTTCGTCAAATTTATTACCGCCTATCGGGATCAAACGACTGAGTACGATACCGCCGAGAGACAAAACTGAAATTTCCGTAGTGTCAGCGCCGATATCAACAACCATTACACCACTGGCATCCGTGACGTTCAACCCAACTCCGAGTGCATCGGCGATCGGGCGCTCCACGATTTTAACTTTTCGGGGTTTGATATTGGTGCTTGCAACAAGATCGATGAAAGCCTTCTTTTCAACCTCGGTAATATCGGTCGGTGCCGTAACGATAAAATCACTACCGTTAAGTTTACCGTGTGTAGCGGACAATTCTTCAAATACTATGTTGAGCATAGCCTGCATATGTTTTATGTCGGCTATCACGCCAAATTTGACGGGATAAGTAACTTCTATGTTTGACGGTGCCTTTCCGAACATTTCAAAAGCTTCGTCTCCGACGGCTATGATCCTGTTTCCGTCGGCTACGGCTATAATGTTTTTGGCATCGTATATAACACCCTCATTTTTCTTATATATCTTAAGAACACGCGTTCCAAGATCGATTCCGTAAGTCTTTGACATATCTCCTCCAAATGTTTTGTTTCGAAAACAACTTAAAATATTATACTATATTCGGTGAAAAAACAAAACACATATAAGATATTAAAGAATCGATATCTTCATAATTGCGTTTATCTACATAAATTATATCTTTTTCTCTTTTCCACCATGTCAGCTGTTTTCTTGCAAAATGCCTTGTATCTCTTTTGATCAGTCTTATCGCTTCATCAAGAGTTATTTTATCATTTAAATGATCATCAATTTCTTTATAAGAGAGGCCGAGCATAGAAATGTTATTTTGAGTCAAACCACGGCGGCGAAGTGATCTGACCTCATCAACAAGTCCCGATTCTATCATTTTATCCACTCTTATATCAATATTTTTATAAATTTTTTCCCTGTCATCCGTTATAACAAAGTATTTAAAGTCATAAGGAGACTTTTTTTCTCTTTCTTCTTTGTTGTGATCAGATATCTTCTTTCCCGTAATCTCAAAATATTCTATAGCGTGAAGGACTTTTTTTCTGTTGTTCATGTGAATATCACGTGCCGATTCGGGGTCAATACTTTTTAAATACTCGTGCATGTCCGAAGCGTCCGAGCCAAAACGGTTCAATACATCATCTCTTACTTTGGATGCGATCTCATCATCATATTCCGTAAAATCTATATCGTACAGAAGGGCCTGAATATAAAAACCTGTACCACCTACAATGATCGGTATCTTGCCTCTTGAAGCGATGTCATAGACAGCATTCCTGGCAAGCTCAAGGAATTTTATAACACTAAAATCTTCTTCCGGATCACATATATCGATCAGATGATGTCTTATACCGCCCATCTCGTCTTTTGTAATCTTTGCGGTCCCGATATCCATGCCTCTGTAAACTTGCATTGAGTCTGCCGATATGATCTCCCCGTTTAGCTTCTGAGCTATTCTAACCGATAAAGAGGTCTTTCCGACCGCTGTCGGACCTGCGATCACCATTAGCTTTATTTTATCACCCATTAAACGATCCTCTTAAACATTTTTTCCATTTCATCTTTTGTAATGCTGATAAATACCGGACGCCCATGAGGACAATTGAATGGATCCTTTGCTCTTAAAAGCTCCTCAATAAGCTCTTTGGCTTCATCGTATGAAATCTCGGAATTTCCTTTGATCGCTGCTTTGCATGCCCGTGTAGCGAGTTTTTCGCGAAGAGACAGCGTTTTTTCTTTTTCGAATGTCTTGTCAAGCATATCGTTTAAAAGCTCAAGGAAAAGATTTTTGGGATCTATGCCATGATCCTGCATCGGAACTGCCGTAAGAAGATATTCCCGACCGCCGTAGTTCTCAATCTCAAATCCAAACTCTTTAAATTTTTCCATGTTATTTTCAAGACATTCGACTTCTTTTCCGTTCAGTGAAACAACGACTCCCGGCATAAGTGCCTGAGGAGTACATAATTCTTCAATAGCCATACCCATGAATCTTTCGTACAGTATTTTTTCATGAGCTGCGTGCTGATCGATAAAAAATGCTTCGTCTCCGTGTGAAATAAGCCAATATGTTCCGAAGACCTGTCCGATGATCTTATAATCAGAATTCAGGTTCTTTTTGAAGTCTTCTTTCGTTTCTTCTCGGTATTCACCCGTCTCTGTATCAAGGGTGAATTGAGGCGCATTTTTATAAACGGTATTTCCTTCGTCAAAGCCAACGGCCAGATTGTTTTCTTTGAAGAATCCTTTCTCCTCAAGCGTTAACGCTTTTGAAGAATTCATGGTCGTGCTTTCTGCTTCGTCCTTAACGCTTATGTTATCATCATAACTCTTATATTCCTTAGTTCCGGTAAAACTTGTGCAGTAATCCGGCAAAACATCATCATTATTCAAAGCACTGTTACCGTAGTCCGGTAATATACCGTCACTTGCCTTAGCACTGTTACCGTAGGCCGGTAATATACCGTCACCGGCTTTAGTACTGTTACCGTAGCCCTGCTTGTCATTTTCCGCATATGCACTTTTAAAAGGCTTGTAAGTCGGTTCGTCAAGAGCCTTCGGAACTGACGCCAAACCTTCAAGAGTTCTTTTTACAGCGTGAAATACTATATCATACACATCCACTGAGTCTTTAAATCTGACTTCGAGTTTTGCAGGATGAACGTTTATATCAACAAGCTCTTTTTCAACTTCTATAAAAAGGACAGTAAATGGATATTTATGCTGCATCAAAAAAGGCGCATAAGCATCTTCTATGGCTTTCGTGATGGTTTTATTCCTTATGTATCTGCCGTTGACATAATAGAATTCGTCAGATCTGTTGGCCCGGGCAACGATAGGTTTAGCGATAAAACCACCTATCTTCAGACTGCCGGATATTTCAACCACAGGAACAAGACTGTCACTCATTTCACGGCCGTACATCGTATAAATGATATCTTTTATACTTCCGTTGCCGTTTGAGAAAAATATCGATCTTCCGTTACTGATCAGTCTGAACGAGACAGACGGATTCGCAATGGCCGTTTTTTCGATAACATCGCTGCAATAAGCTGCTTCCGTACTTGCCGATTTCAGAAATTTTCTTCTTGCCGGAATCTTACCAAAAATATCTTTTACGATTATGGTGGTTCCGTCGGGAGCACCGACATCACATATCTCTTCGGACTTTCCTGGTTCATATCTCGCACCGAGCAATGCTTCTCTTTGTTTAGTTATGATCTCGGTATCCGAAACGCTTGCTATACTCGGAAGCGCTTCACCTCTGAAACCGAGAGTACTGATCGTAAAAAGATCGGATGCATCTTTCAGCTTGCTTGTAGCATGAGGTAAAAATGCTTTATCCACCTCATTTTTATCGATTCCGCAACCGTTATCCGTGATCCTTATAAGATCACAGCCTCCGTTTTTTATTTCGACCGTTACAGTGCTTGATTTCGCGTCGATCGCGTTTTCTACAAGCTCTTTTACAACCGAAGAGGGTCTTTCGATAACTTCTCCCGCAGCTATTCTGTTAATCGTATCTGTATCAAGGATGTTGATCATTTTTCTTCTCCAATCTCCTGCTTGATCTTGTAGAGGTAATTCATGCAATCAATCGGTGTCAGCGTCGTAATATCAAGATTTTTTAATTCATCTATGAATTTATATTCGATTTTTGGTGCGGCACTAAAGAAATTCATCTGGCCTTCGCTTTCATAAGCGTTGCTTTTCCTTCTCTTTGGAGCGAAATCATTTTCGATCCTGTCGGTGATCTCGTTTCCGGCAAGCAGTTTTGTGATTTCCTTAGCTCTTTTGATGATGGATTTCGGAAGTCCGGCAAGCTTGGCAACTTCAATTCCGTAGCTCCTGTCTGCACCGCCTCTGACTATCTTTCGCAAAAATACGATATCTTCTCCGTCGTCCTTAACAGCCACACAGTAATTGATTACGCCTTCAAGCCTGCCTTCGAGTTCGTTAAGCTCGTGATAGTGAGTTGCAAACATTGTCTTTGCGCCGATAAGTTTTTTGTTACATATATGTTCAAGTACTGCCCAGGCGATAGCAAGTCCGTCAAACGTGCTTGTCCCTCTTCCTATCTCGTCAAGGATGATAAGACTCTTTTCAGTTGCATTTCTGACAATGACGGATACTTCATTCATTTCTACCATAAAGGTACTTTGACCGGACGAAAGATCGTCCGATGCCCCGACACGCGTAAAGATCCTGTCGACAATGCCTATATGCGCTGATTTTGCAGGTACAAAAAAGCCGCATTGAGCCATAAGCACTATAAGGGCCGTTTGCCTCATATATGTGGATTTGCCGGCCATATTAGGTCCTGTTATCAGAAGGACTCTGCTTCCTTTATCATTTAAAAGACAGTCGTTATCGACAAATTTCTCTCTTCCGATAAATTGCTCAACAACCGGGTGGCGGCCTTCAATGATATCTATCACAGTTGAATTGTCCACAACGGGTCTGACGTAACCGTTTCTTTCGGATACAAGTGCTATGCTGCACATAGCGTCTATTAAGGCGATGCTGTGTGCTGTTTTTAAAACTCTCGCTATATTTTGGGATATTATATCTCTTATCTCGTTGAACAGATCGTATTCAAGCGCGAAAAGTCTGTCCTGTGCATGAAGTATCTTGTCCTCAAGTTCTTTGAGCTCGTCATTTGTATAACGCTCGGCTCCCGTTAATGTCTGTTTTCTTGACCAGCTTTGAGGAACAAGCTCTTTAAAGGAATTTGTTACCTCGTAATAATATCCGAAGACTTTATTGTATTTGATACGAAGGTTTTTGATACCTGTCTCATCTTTTTTCTTTTGTTCAAGTTCGATGAGCCAGTTTTTACCTTCGGTTTTTGCATTTCTGAGTGTATCTACTTCTTCGTTGTATCCGGCTCTTATGATCCCACCTTCCTTTATGGAAAGCGGAGGCTCTTCGCTGATTGCTTTGTCTATCAGCTCGTACAGATCATAAAGAGTGTCAAAAGATCCGTAAATATCTTTGAGCAAGGCACTGTTAAAGCATTTTAAGAGGTCTTTGACCGCAGGCAGAGTATAAAGAGATGATCCAAAAGCCTTCAGATCTCTCGGAGAAGCATTCCTGTAGCTGATACGACCCGAAAGACGTTCAAGATCGTATACGGAACCGAGGTATTCCCTGATCTCCTCTCTGTCGATCATATTATTCTTGAGTTCTCCGACACAGTCGAGCCTTAAATTAATCTCGTCAGTGTCAAGAAGAGGCGTTTCTATGTAGCTTTTCAACAATCTTCCGCCCATGGCAGTCTTGGACTTATCGATGACCCAAAGAAGTGAACCTTTTTTCTCTTTGTCTCGCATTGTTTCAAGAAGTTCAAGGTTTCTTCTTGTGGAATTATCGACGATCATATAACGACTGCGGCAATAAGTCGTGATCCGGGTCAGATTTGAAAGATCGTTCTTCTGTGTATTTTTCAGGTAGGTAAAAAGATTGGCAGCGGCCAAAATACCGGTGGGATAATCATTGGCTGCGGCGCATATCTCCTCTTTGCCGCCGAAGTGATCAAACAGGCATTCTATACCGCTCGCTTCGTCTTCGGGAGCTATCAAAGTGGCTCTCGCATTTCCTGCGGGGTCGATATTTTCGGGATCAAGATCTCCTTCGAGGATTTCTCTGTCACATATTATCTCACGAGGCGCATACCTTAGTATTTCGTCTCTGGTTTCGTTTACGCCGGAACACTGGGTTAAAAAAAACTCTCCGGTAGATATATCGGCAGCGGCAATTCCGAAAAGATCTTTTTTGAATACAACGCATATGATAAAAGAATTACTTTTCTCGTCAAGCGCCTCGGCAGACATATTTGTGCCGGGAGTAACTATCCTGATCACTTCTCTCTTGACAAGCCCTTTGGCAAGAGCAGGGTCCTCCACCTGCTCACAGATAGCGACCCTGTAATTTTTTCCGACAAGACGGGAAAGATATGATTCATAAGAATGATACGGTATACCGCACATAGCTGCTCTTTTATCAAGACCGCAGTTTTTTCCTGTAAGTGCAAGCTCTAACTCCCGGGATACATTCACCGCATCTTCAAAAAACATCTCATAGAAATCTCCGAGTCTGTAGAACAGTACACAATCCTTATATTCATCTTTTATGGATTTGTACTGATCCATTAACGGAGACAATTGCATATTCTTTACGTCATCGAGACTTGTGTAAAGTTCTTCCATATGTTATAAAACCTTCCATTCATTTGTTGTCAGATAGCTTTGTGCCATTTCTGTCGCACTTTCTATGATCTCATCGGGATATCCGAGTATGGAAAGCAGTTTTATTGCATTTCTTGAAACGGCACGTCCTTCTCTTAAAGTATAATCAAATATTACTTCGTTTTCGCTGACAGTCTCTTCAAAATGGAAATTATTATAATAGTTTTCAAGTATAAATGTTAATTCGATATCATGAGTTGCAGCAAAACAAAGCGATCTTGAAGCAGAGAGTGACAAAAGGATACGTGATGAAGCCGCTATTCTTTCGAGGGTATTCGTGCCCTTGAGCACTTCATCGATAAAGACGAGCACAGGCACTTCATCATTCATCCTTTCAATGATCCTCTTTAAGGATCTTATTTCAACTATATAATAGCTCTGGCCACCTATAATGTCGTCTTTTAACGCCATAGATGACATAATATTAAAAAAGGTTGTGTGAAATTCGATCGCAAGAGCCGTATATATCGTTTGTGACAATATCTGGTTGATCGCGACCGATTTAAGAAACGTTGATTTACCCGATGCATTCGAGCCTGTGAGTAAAACGCTTCTTTCGGTAGAAAACGACGAAGGTATCGGGCTTTCTATAAGCGGATGATATAAACCGTCAACGCTGATCTTCTTTTCGGCATGAAAATCAGGTTCGCAGTTTCTTCCCATCATTTCACGGAAAGATGCAACTGCTATCATACTGTCAAGAAGGCCGATGGTTTCAAATATTTCATTAAAATACTTCTCTTTGTTAAGAAAGGTTTTATACATCAGATTGAACTTGATAAGATCAAGATGGAACAACATTCTCAGGTAATCGAGCATTATCTGAGCCATATCCGAAGATCCCATTCCGGTGGTCGAAACAAGCCATGCACCGTGTCTGAGACCGTTGAATTCTTTAACACAATTCTTGAGGCGTTCCATATAGGGAAGTATTTCTTCATCTTTGATCGAAGAAAGCTCCTGGGCCGATTTTAAAGATCTAACTATAAATCCGATAATAACAAAATAATTTTCGATCTTTGTCTTGTATTTAAAATATGTGAATATATTTGCAATGAGCATAACGATCGATGCTATTATTCCGAACGGCGGATTAATAAATATATAAGCGATCGAAAGAGCAAATAAAAAATCAAGTAATATATGTATTCCCGCACCTTCAAGAGAAGCATTTTTAAGACTTCCCATGTATTCAAAAACAGATATCTTCTTCATGATACCCATATTTGCAAAGTGCATTGATAATTGGTTTCGAAGTGTTTTTTTCTTGGAAAAGATTTTGATCAGATTACCGCGTTCTTTAAGCTTCTCTTCGGATACTTGCGGAGAACGCAACATAGCATAAAGATATTCTTCGCCATATGCACTGTTACATGAATTAACCAGATCGAATACGTTATCCATATTTAGATCGTTCCAAGTGATATCGTCCACATCGTAAGGTGTTGGATGTAATTTATGATAATACTTGAGTGATTCTTTTTTCTCTTCGGTTAATTTCTTATCTGGTATCTTACCATATGTATATTCAACTCTCGCAAGTAATTTTTTTTTCAGATTCTTTCTGTCGTAGATTCCTTTTACCGCAAGAATGATAACGAGTCCAAGCACGACAAGTACCACTTCCATTATATTTCCTCCCTGACTGACTTTCAGAAATGCTTATATTCCCCTTTTTATGAGCATTTTCAAGTATTTTTCGTATAAAAAACCTGTTCTTAATGATATAAGTTTATGACAAAAAAGTCAATCGAACATACACATCAAACATATTCCGAAACATCAAAAACCGAGATAGATTCGATAACGATCTACCTCGGCATTTATCATGTTATGAAATCAAACCATCAATCAATAAAATTTTTGATCATCGCAACTTTCATGCAATCAATATCCGAAATGACAGCACATCCCGAATTACTGCTCTCATGAATGATCTTTCCGCCGCCGAGATAAATGGCAACATGACTAACACGACCCTTTTTAAGCTTGTAGAATACAAGATCACCGGGTTTTGCTTCTTCGTATGTTACTTTACGTCCGTAAGAAGAACCTGCAAGGGTATATGATGAACGACCTATATCAAGAAGATCAAAGCCGCATTTTGCAAAAACAGCACAACAGAATCCGGAACAATCAGCACCTTTTGAAAGACTGAGACCGCCCCAAACATATTTAAGTCCGAGATGTTTCTTTGCTTCTGTAATTATGGCAGCTCTTAAAGCCGTAACATTTTTAATGCCTATATCGCCTATAACTTCCTCGACCGTGCAGGCATAAACAAGGTTTCTGCCAACATTTACATACTTTTTGAGGATATAAGCCGGCTGATCTTTATAGATAACGGTAACCCATTCGGATTTATCGTTGCCGAGAACAACCTGATTGTTCTTATCAACATTTAAAGATTCATTTTTAGATAAAGTTGTAACGATTTCAGATTCTAAGGAAGGAGCTTTTCTTAGATTAACAGCTCCGGTATTGACGGTCGCTTTAACGGGAGCGATCTCTTCGACTTTAGATCTGGCGCTTATGCCTGTATAAAGATAATCAGTGGCGACATATCCTTCGACTTCACCGGACGAGATTCTTACAAAACCATACTCAGGATCGGATATGATATAACATACACCGTTTCTGGGAAGATATCCTATGATATCGGAATCTGTGGTAGCAGCTTTACGAATATTTAAAAAAGCATCTACCTTGGCAAAAGCTGCATTATCGGGAAGTGACATATCGTTTGAAAGAAGCGTTGATACAAACGTATCCTCATCTTCTGTAATGATGTCGTCCGCATTATCATAAAAACTGTCGATAACAAACGAGGCACCGCAAAGTGATGTTTCTCCGTTTATTACATCAGCATGAGCAACAGTATAACCCATGAGTAATATCATGGCTCCTGTTGCCATAAAAAGATATGAAATCTTTTTAATTGCTGATTTAAACATATTTGACCTCGCATTTCAAACAACACAATTGTTACGAAATTGTTACGATAGCAAGTCAAATTATATACCCTAATTAATGCTTTGTCAATAAAAGTATTCTACCATTCCACATTTTCATGCTCTTTTGTCTTATCTCGCATAAAAAGATCAGAAACTGCCTGCATTGCAGGCTTATGATCGAACAGAATATAATTGACCTGTTCGATGATCGGCATCTCTACATTGTATTTACGGGCGAGTTTCAGAGCAGCCTTGGCGCAGAACACACCTTCTACAACCTGCTTTACTTCTTTCATTGCTTCGTCCGCAGACATTCCTTTTCCGATCAGGTATCCCGCATTCCAGTTTCTGCTGTGATGCGACGTGGCTGTAACAAAAAGATCTCCAATTCCGGACAATCCGCAAAGAGTTTCGATCTTACATCCCATTTTGGTACCGAGTCTGCTGATCTCGGCTATGCCTCTCGTCATAAGTGCAGCTTTTGTATTGTCTCCGAATCCGAGTCCGTCCGAAATACCTGCTGCAAGAGCAATGACATTCTTTATGGAGCCACCCAGACCGACTCCGATCATATCATTGCTGGTATAGACTCTGAAGCGGTCGGTCATAAATATATCCTGTATAAACGTTGCCGTCTCTTTTGTTTTTGATGCGACTACAACTGTAGTCGGAATAAGTCTTGAAACTTCCTCGGCATGGCTCGGTCCCGAAAGCACACTGTTGTCACCCTGAGGAATCTCGTCATTGATCACTTCGAGCAGTGTCTTAAGTGTGGATTCTTCGATGCCTTTAGCAACATTAACTATTTTTTTGCCCTCTTTGATATAAGGACTTACAAGCTTAGCCACCCTTCTGACAAAAGGAGAAGCTACCGCAAAAACGATCAGTTCGGGATCATTAACGGTAAGGGCCTCTTCTATGTCGTTTGTTAATCTTACACTGTCGGGAAGTGAAGCTCCCGGAAGATTTTTGATCTCTTTTCTGTTCTTTTTAAGATCATCAATCTCGGTCGTCTCATCTGATGACCAAAGACAAACATCAATATTTTTTCCGGACAAAAGAATTGTAAGGGCAACTCCCCAAGTTCCGGCTCCAAGTACAGTTACTGTCATTTCTTGCACCTCATTTTTCAGTGATATTTTTATCAATCTTTACTCTTTGTCCGATCTTATTCTCTTCGCCGTGAATAAGCCGTTTTATATTTTTCCTGTGCATGATAAATGCAGAAAGAGTATATAAAAATGATACAACGATCAACCAGGGAAAATATGCATCATCCGACATTCTGATGAAAATCCAGATCGGAATAACGATCGATATGCATAAAGAACCCAAAGAAACATATTTTGAAATAAGAACAACTATTGCAAACAAAACCACACCGAAAGGTATTATAAGGAAATCGAGTCCGGAACAAACACCTGCTGTAACGGCAATTCCTTTTCCGCCTTTAAATTTAAGCCAGACCGGGAAATTGTGTCCCAGAACACATGCAAAACCAAAGATCAGCATAAACAGATGCATATAGGGTTCATCCGGGAAGATCACGTATCTGATAAGCATTATCGGTATAAACGCTTTTAAATAATCACCTACAAAAGTAAGAATCCCGCCTAACCTTCCTACGGTTCTGAAAGCGTTCGTAGTTCCCGAGCTTCCGCTTCCGTAATTTCTGATATCAATATGATTGATTTTTCCGATAATGTAACCGAATGGAATTGACCCGATAAAATATCCCACAATAATTATGCAGATTACGAGCCATGCGTTCATAATTATGCCTCCGAGTTTCAAGTTTGATCTTTTTCGCTTCTTTCTCTGATAAGAAGTCTTATTGCTGTTCCGTTAAATCCGAATGTTTCACGGATCTTATTTTCTATGTATCTTTGATATGAAAAATGGAACAATTCTTTATCGTTAACAAAACAAACAAATGTCGGCGGTTTAACCGATACTTGTGTGACATAGAAAATCTTTAATCTTTTTCCTTTATCTGCCGGCGGTTGAACAAGAACCGTAGCTTCTGTAATGATCTCATTTAAGACACCTGTTTTAACACGCAGATTCTGGCTCTGGATCACTTCTTCGATAGAATCGAATATCTTATTGATCCTCAGACCGGTCTTTGCCGAAATAAAGATCACTTCGGCGTAAGGAATGAAAGAAAGAATTTGAAATATCTCGTCACGATATTTGTATATAGTTTTGTCGTCTTTTTCTATCGCATCCCATTTGTTGACGGCGATGATGATACCTCTGCCGCGCTCATGAGCTATTCCTGCGATCTTGGCATCCTGTTCGCTTATACCTTCTGCCGCATCGATCATAAGAATGACGATATCGCTTTTTTCAACAGCAGATACCGTTCTAATGACCATGAACCTTTCGAGTTCTTCTTTTATCTTATTCTTCCTGCGCAGTCCGGCCGTATCAACAAAAACGTATTCTTTGTCTTCGTACTTTACCAAAGTATCAACGGCATCTCTTGTAGTACCTGCCACATCCGACACTATACATCTGTTCTCGCCGAGTATCTTATTGATCAATGATGACTTTCCTACATTCGGTTTACCTACGATAGCGATACGAGGACGTTCCTCCTCTTCTTCCTGATCATCACTCTTCGGGAACAATTCTATCACAGCATCAAGAAGCTCGCCAAATCCGGTTTTCCCCGACGAAGAAATCGGATAGGGCTCTCCGAGTCCGAGATTGTAAAACTCGTAAACATCGGCTTCCATTTTTTTGAAATCATCAACTTTGTTTACGCATAACACCAATGGTTTATGACTTCTGCGAAGGATATCGGCAACCTGACCGTCACGGTCGGTCAATCCGTCTTTGACATCCACCATAAAAATGATCACATCGGCAGTATCTATCGCTATCTGCGCTTGCTCACGCATTGATTTAAGGATGAAATCACTGCTTTCAGGCTCAATTCCGCCCGTATCTATGATCGTAAAAGTATTTCCGAGCCATTCGGCATCTCCGTAGATCCTGTCGCGTGTAACTCCCGGATAATCCTTAACGATTGAAATCTGCTCTCCGCATAATGCATTAAAAAAACTTGACTTGCCAACATTAGGCCTGCCGACTATCGCCACTATCGGCTTGCTCATAAGGTACCTCTCTCTCGTGAATCGGCACATAATCAGTGCACAATACATTTATTAACGAAACACCGTTAGATTTTACTATACGTACATTTTTTTGTAAAGTTGTTTCAATATCGCTTATCTTAAGATCATCAAGAAATACATCCTCTCCGGCTCTCAACATGCATGTCGGAAGAACAAGAAAATCTCCATTATCTCTGTCTTTAAGCTGTTTGATTATGTCCTGAGCGGTAACAAGTCCCGCTACTGTTATCTTTTCGCCGAAAAAGTCATTTCTTATACCGACAACTTCGGTCTGACAGAAAGGATATTTCTCCGTGATCTGACTGACAAGGTTTCTGAGTGTATTTTCAATCGCCTTACCTGTAACAAACGTAAATTTACATTTCATAAGTCGATTGGCTGAATCCGGGTTTTTATTAAACTCTTCAAAAGCCTCATTAAATTCGTCTATAAGTGATCGTGTCATACCGACGCCGTTTTCTATCTGAGGGAATCCTTCGTATTCTTCGGCGGGCGGTATGGGCGTTCCCGAATTCAGATAAAATTCGTCCGACGCATATACCAAAGCGGTACCGTACTTTTCACGGTAATACTTTCTGTATTTGTCTATCTGGGTTATTATTTGTCCGCATTCTTCGCCGGTAAACGGTTCGATCGGTGCAAGTCCTTCTCTGTATTTTGTAATGCCGATAGGCACGATCGACAGACTTTTTAAACCGGGCATGTAATCCTCAAGATGTTCAAGTGTATAATCAAGCTCCGCACCGTCATTATATCCCTTGCAAAGAACGATCTGTCCGTTTATTTCTATCCCGGCATCGACAAGTGTTCTGATATGTCTTAATGCTTCGCCGGCTTTTTTGTTATTCAACATCTTTACACGAAGCTCTTTATTCAGGGTGTGTATTGATATGTTGATGGGTGACAGCTTGTAGAAGCATATTCTCTCAATATCCTTATCAGACATATTTGTCAAAGTGATGTAATTGCCCTGAAGAAACGAAAGTCTCGCGTCATCATCCTTGAAATACAGAGTTTTTCTCATTCCGGGCGGAAGCTGGTCGATGAAACAAAAAACACACTTATTACAGCAATGATGGTAATCGGACATCAAACCGCCTTCAAAAACAAGCCCAACTTCTTCTCCGTAATCTTTTTCAATGTCATAATCCCATTCTTCGCCGTTGGTATCAATAACCGTCAGTACTATATTTTCATCCTGTGAAAGATATCTGTAATCAAAAACATCTTCAATTATCGTATCGTTGACGGCAATCAGCTTAGATCCCGGTTCTATACCGAGTTCTTCGGCAATGGAACCTTTATCAACTGCAACGATAAGATGTCCTTTATTTTTCATAATCAATACTTCCTTCTAACTCTTACCAATGTGTTTCATATATAATCAAACGCATTTTTTATAACCATTATTTCTTCACCGAGGATCGAAACAACATCAAATCTGACCGGTGTATCGTCAGGATAACCGTATCTTGTCATATAAAAAACAGCACTTTTACAAATCCTTTTAATCTTTCTCGTATCAACGGCCTCAAGAGGATCTCCGTCACTGTTGTCGGTACGGTATTTAACTTCGATAAAGCAAAGGTATTCTCCGTCCTTTGCTATTATATCAATCTCTCCGCCTTTACAATAAAAGTTTTTTTCGATTATTGTATATCCGAGTTTTATCAGTTCTTCTGCGGCTTTGATCTCGTAAACCGTTCCAATTGCTCTGTTGTTCAATCATTCCTCCGGATTTATCTTAGTTTTTCTCTTACGGCATCTACTTTATCAACATACATGAGAACCTGAATTACCGCTTCGTATAATTCGGGCGGGATATATTCGTCAAAGTCGAGTTTTGAAAGTGTTTTTGCCAAATAAGCGTCGTAATGTATCGGGACATTATATTCACGGGCTTGTTCGATGATCTTTTCCGCAAGATGTCCTTTTCCGGTAGCAAGAATTTTCGGGGCCTCATCACCCTTTTCAAATCCAAGCGCGACAGCAGTTTTATTCTTTTTATCGATCATATGATCCCTCCGACAAAGCTCATTCTGTGAATCGGTGTAAGACCTTTCTCTTTGATGGCGTCAATATGTTCTTTTGTTCCGTATCCTTTGTTTTTGGCGAATCCGTATCCCGGGTAAACGGTGTCGTATTCGTCCATTAATCTGTCCCTGGTCACTTTTGCCATTATACTTGCAGCGGCAATTGATACACTTTTCGCATCACCGCCCGTGATAGGTATTTGCCTGATCGTTATATCGGGTATTCTGACAAAATCGTTAAGAAGAATATCCGGCTTTTTACTGAGGCCCGAGATTGCCTTTCTCATAGCTTCGTAAGTGGCATTAAGGATATTTATCTCATCTATTCTTTTATTATCCGACATTCCGACTGAACATGCGACAGACAATTCTTTTATCTTATCAAACAACTCGTCTCTTTTTTTGGCCGTAAGTTTTTTTGAATCATTCAGATAAAGTATTTCAATATCTTTTCTTAAGATCACAGCACCGGCACAAACAGGTCCCGCGAGAGGTCCTCTGCCGGCTTCGTCTACACCGCATATAAGCTCACATTCCCCATATTTATTTTCAAAATACTTCATAGTTTCAAGTCTGGCCCGTTCGTTTTTGAGCTTTTCAACCCTGTTTTTCGCAGCGGCAACTATCTTTTTAACACCGTCTCTTTCGTCTGCGGCATATTCTACTATCAACTCGCCCAGTTCTTCCTCAGGGCAATTAACAAACAGTACTTTGATTTTTTCTATTTTGCTTTCCAAGGCTACTCCTTTTATATGTTGTCATTCCAAAGTTATCTTGCCGATTCTTGAACTCCTGAAATCATCGATGATCAGCTTCGAAGCCTTAACTGTATCGGGACGACCACCGGCGGCTAAAGCACCTCTTGATACGGCGATCATATTTATGATCTCGTTATTATCCTCCGGAATCTCGTCACAATCTTCAAAATATCGTGTTTTTAAAGATTCCGGATACCGTTCCTTTAATACACCGATAAGATAATAAGCAAGTTCTTCGGGATATAATATGTCATCGTTTATCGAGCCAATAAATGCGATCTTCATGCCAACAGACTGATCTTCGAATTTGGGCCACAAAATACCGGGAGTATCGAGAAGCTCCACTTGTTTATTGAGCCTTATCCATTGCTGCCCTTTTGTGACTCCGGGTTTGTTTCCTGTTTTGGTACATGCTTTACCCGCAATTGAATTGATAAATGTCGATTTGCCACAGTTAGGTATTCCGACGACCATTGCTCTGATCGGGCGTCCGATTATCCCACGGGCTCTGTCTTTTTTTATCTTTTCTTCACATGATCTTGTTATAATTTCAAGACTGCCTCTTACACCTGCCGAACTTCTTGAATTGCATGTGTTTACAAAAAAGCCTTTATCTTCATAGTACTTTTTATAAAAAGCTGTTCTTTCCGGATCCGCAAGATCGCATTTGTTAAGAATGATCACGCGATATTTGTTTTTTGCCATAGTGTCTATATCCGGATTTTTACTTGATAAAGGGATCCTGGCATCAAGTATCTCAACAACGGCATCGATCACCTTCAGATCGTTCTCCATCTGTTTCTTGGCCTTGTTCATATGCCCGGGATACCAGTTTATGTTGGTTTTATTTTCATCCATATAAAGCACAACCTCTATTCTTCCTCTGTTTTGATAAGATTTAATTTACTGATTATCGAGAATGGTGATAGCCTGACAAATGCTTCGCCGATTATCTCATTTCCGGTCACATTACCGAAATTGAAATATCTGCTGTCTTCACAATCATTTCTGTTGTCACCGAGAACAAAATATTCATCTTCATCAAGGGTTACTTCTTCTTCAAACAAGCCCGAGGTGATCATTTCTTCGGCATTTATGACTTCTTCTATAACATTACCGTTTATGAAAACCTTACCGTCTTTTATCTGCACAGTTTCACCCGGAAGTCCGTATACTCTACGACATGCATAATAACTGTGCTCTTTTCCGGTTTTATTAAAAACGATCACATCATATCTTTCCGGATCCGAGAACAGATAAGCCATTCTGTTTACAATGATTATATCATCATCGGAAAGAGTAGGTTCCATACCGCTTCCGACCATATTTGTTTTTTCGAGAGCAACAGCTGTGAATAACCAGCCCAATAAGATTGCAATGCAAGCAACGCCTATCCAGAGCATTACTTTTATGATTAGTTTAAATCTTTTACTTTTCTTTTCCTGTTTATCAAAATCAAATTCAAAATCAGTATCCATAAAACCTCTGAAACAAGTTTTGCCCCCTGTGTAATTCATATTGGGGGTAATCTATATCTTTGAATATTTTTATCATATAAATTATCGATAAACCCAAATTCAAAGACATATTCATTTTATATCCTAAAGGCAAAAATAACAACAAAAAAAGGAACGACCAAAGCCGTTCCCTTGAATGTCACTCATAATATAAGCGAATAACCTCTGATCATCACACTTAATATCAGCGGATAACTTCCTTAACCTTTGCAGCCTTACCTGTTCTCTGACGAAGATAGAACAGCTTGGCACGTCTAACCTTACCATGTCTTACAACTTCAATGCTTGCAACGATAGGAGAATGAAGAGGCCATGTCTTTTCTACACCGACACCGTTTGAGATTTTTCTGACTGTGAATGTCTCTCTTGCGCCGCCGTTCTGTCTCTTGGTAACTACGCCTTCAAATACCTGCTGTCTTTCGCGGTTTCCTTCTTTAACGAGTGATGAAACCTTAACTGTATCACCTACACTGAATTCGGTGATGTTGCTCTTTAACTGAGCAGCTTCGATGTTTTTGATAATGTCGTTCATTATGAACCTCCTGATTAATGTCAGTGTTCATTCTACTTCCATAAGGAACTGTACAGCGGAACACCCTTTTTTACATGCTCGGTTATTATATCACGCGTTTCATGAGTAATCAAGCATTTTTTTATTTGGATATCAACACATGATAATGAAACGATGAATGTCCTTTTCCAAACTGTTCGTAAAAATTCTCGACATGATATATCGATTCGACATTAAAGTCTTTTGTCAGTTCAAAAATATCGTCATAATCCGCAAAATAATGAGGTACTCCGTATTCGGGACCTTCTCTCATACAAATTTTGGTATTTGGATCTATAAGCGGCCAATCGGTGTTCATAAAGCCGTCAGTGGCTTTTGAGGTAAGCGATATATAACACTCGCCGCAGTTCTTAAGTACTCTGTGTATCTCTGCGATCGACCGTTTAACCCCCTGCGTATCGGAATGATTAATAACATTTCTGCAAAAAATACAATCAAACAGTCCGTCGGGATAAGGTAGGTTTAACATATCTCCGACTTTCCCCGCAACAGACAGACCCTCTTTTTCAGCCCAATCCGAAGTGGCTGTAACGGCTTCTTTTTTAATATCAAAGCTGCTTACTTTAAATCCTGCTCTTGCGAACTGAATACTGTGTCTTCCCATTCCGCATCCAAGGTCGAGAAATTCACGAAATCCTTTTTTCTTCCATCTGTCAAGGAAATAATAGCTTTCTATTGCAGGCTCAATCCAAACGTTTTTCTCGTTTTCGGGGACACTGTTCCAGTCCCATCCTTTGGACTCTACCATAAATCACCTCCAAAATATCATCCGAATATTTGATCATGAAGAGCGGGAAATACTCTGAGCGTTCTTTCGAGCGTTCCCGATGCCATAGCAAGAGTTATTCCGTAGTTTGTGAACGGGATATTATATTCTTTGGCTTTACCGAGCCTGTATGCAACTTCCTTGTCGTTAACCATACAAGCACCGCAGTGAATAAGCATGCTGTACGAAGAAAGGTCTTCGGGAAAGCTTTGGCCGCTTGTATATTCAAAATTAAAATCTTTTCCCGTATATTTTTTGACGGCTTTTGGTAATTTTACAGTTCCAATATCATTGCATTGTCTGTGATGCGTACAGCCCTCACATACAAGTATCTTGGCACCGTTATGCAGATCTCTTGCAGCGCTTATACCAACAGCCGCTTCGTTTAAGAAACCCTTGTATCTTGCCATAAGTATCGAAAACGTGGTAAGAGGTACTTCGTCGGGCACGATGTCTTTGATCTTCATAAGCGCCTGGGAATCGGTTATGACGATCGAAGGAGCCGATTTAAGGCTGTCGAGAGTATCTTTAAGATTATCGTCTGTAGTTACAACGGTACTGACCCCGTATTCCACAAGCTCTCTTATCGTCTGCATCTGAGGCAGGATCAACCTGTCTTTCGGAGCGGATTCGTCGATAGGACAGACAAGAACCGCAACATCACCTTTATTCAAAAGATCCGAAACGATCTTCGTATCCTTTTTTACGTCCGGAAGAAGCTCTGCCATGGCGATCCTGAGTTCGGATATGCCTCTCGCACTCGTAGCGCTCACGAATACCCGGGGTATCTTCTTTGTGTCCATAAGCGTTGCGATCTCATCAAGCTTGTTACCGAGCGCGATCCTGTCGTCGCCGTTGCAAAGATCTTCTTTGTTAAAAGCAACTATAAAAGGAGTTTTGCTGCTTATGAGTGATCTGATAAGCTCTTCATCGGCAAGAGTGATTCCTTCCTGGGAATCGATAACAATAACGCCTATATCCGTATTCGTCATCGTTCTTCTTGTCCGGGCGATCCTTTTCTCGCCAAGTTCACCCGTATCGTCAAAACCGGGAGTGTCATAAATAACAACAGGTCCGAGAGGAAGGATCTCCATCGATTTTCCGATAGGGTCCGTCGTTGTTCCTTTCACATCCGAAACAAGAGCGACTTCCTGATTGGTCACAGCGTTTACAAGACTGGATTTGCCTGCGTTGGTACAACCAAGAAACGAAATTTTGATCCTTTGTGCCGAAGATGTGTCATTTAAACTCATATGATTCTCCTTTCCGATCACGTAAAAACTTATAATATATGCGTCATGATATATAAAACAATTTGTTCTTTTATTTCCCGATAAACAAATGAAGCCCACTGCTTAAAAAAGCGCGGGCTTCAAAAACCTCTCTGCATCAGATCAGATAACACCTGCTGATGATTTGGGTTCAAAGATCGAACGTGCTTCTTCGTCAGTTAATGTGACATTAAATATGTCTTTATAATAATCAACTGTTTCTTTGATAATGTCAATATCTTCGAACAACGAAGGATAAATTGTTTTTGCCATCCATTTAAGTGTAACGGGTGTATCGATACCCGGAGTATATGAACGATACATTCCCAAAGGCATCTTGAATACTCTCTTGTTCTTGATCGCATCTATCTGAGACCAATCATAATTTCCGACAGTGTTGTTGTAAAGGTCGTCCGGGAAAAATTTGTTGAAATTGGTCATAAGGATAGTATCGGGGTTCCATTTGTATATCTGTTCAAGCGTAACAGGCACAGAGTTGTCTTTTTCAAGCTCTTCCGCAACGTTTATGGCTCCTGCTGCCTGTGCCCACCACTGGCCGAAGAAGTTTTTGCCGGATGATACGATTGACGAATCACTGTATTGGAAAAGAACAAATACACGCGCTTTTTCCTCTTCGGAAAGCGTGCTTACTCTCTCGTTGATAAGCTTCATTGCTTCATCGCTGTATTTCTTAACAAGCTCGCATCTGTCGTTTGCTTCATCGGGGAATATAGCTTTTAATACTTCGAGCCAATGATTGAGTGTTTCGATGCAATCGTAATTCCATTTGTTGACCGAAAGCGCTACGGCAGCAATTCCCGCATTACGTAATTTCTCACCGAGTGCGGGTGTTGAAGCACTGTAGATAACAAGATCGGGGTTCTGCTTGAGAAGCTCTTCGATATTTACATCGTCTCCGTCAACTGCCGATGTATCAACATTCAAAAGATCGGGATAAAGCTTTCCGAGAAGTGAATTCTGAGCAGCTGTCATACTTGCAGGCGCCATTTCCACTATTTTTTGAGCCGATCCGAAGAATACGCAAAGCACCGAAGGAACGGGGAAAATGTTTGTTACTGCGATCCTGTTTACTTTTTGTGGGACCTTAACTTCAATCCCGAGATGGTCCGTAACGGTTCTGTAGCCCGAATCATCCGAGCTTTCACCGCTGTTATTGCTGCATGCGCAAAGTGACGATACGATCAATGCGCAGATAAGTAATAAAGTAATTACTCTTTTCATGTTTCTGTACTCCTGTATTATATATATTTAAAGAAATAGTTAAAAACAATCTCTTTATTTCGTTATTGATTTCTTTTTATGGGGATTATATCCATATATTCCCCATATTCACCTTTGATCGATCCGATACAGGCGTCTATACCGTAAAATCTTCTTATGTTGTCTTCTGTAATGACTTTTTTTATGTCATCAAATATATATGACCCGTCCATCGCGATCATAAGAGCTTTGTCCGCCCATCTAACGGCATTTCCCGGGAAATGAGTGTTAAAAATGCAGGAAATCCCCTCTTTTGATAAGCTGTCGATCGTTTCAAGCACCAGAAGCTGGTTTTGATAGTCAAGATTTGATTCGGGCTCGTCAAGGATCAATACTTTCGGGTAATTAACGATAGCACGGGCGATCAATACCATCTGGTACTGTCCGCCGCTCAGTTCCGAACAGCTTTTGTTTGCTATATGTCCGAGCGAGAATCTTTCTATAACATTTTCGGCTGCTTCTTTATCTTTGGCGCCGGGTAGCGAAAAGATCGAAATATTTCCTGATCTGCCCATAACGATCATGTCATAAACACTCAGATCGGGTGGCGACACTTTATTTTGCGGAACATATGATATTACCTTAAAAAGATTCTCACTTTTTTCTTTTCGAAGGTCCATATCACCTATCATCGCAGAACCGCTGTCCCATTTGAGGAAACCGCACAGACATCTCAGAAGAGTTGTTTTTCCTGCGCCGTTTTGCCCCATGATCGCCATTTTTTCACCACCGAAAAGCTCAAACGATATATTTTTGAGGATCGGTTCTTCTTTCTTGTCATAAGAAAAACTTGCATTTTTTACGGTCAGATTCATATGTTCTTTCCTCCTTTCTTACGAAGCATAAGTATAAAGAAAGGAGCGCCTATTATAGCAGTAAGAACAGAGATCGGGATTTCCTTCGGAGATACGGTTCTCGCAAGAGTATCAACGATCATCATAAATCCGGCTCCGACGCTTATGGAAGCAGGGATAAGCTTTACATTATTGCTGCCGAAAAGCATTCTGCAAAAATGCGGGACTATCAGTCCGACCCAACCGACCTGACCGCACATAGACACACATGATGCCGTGATCATAGTTGCGCAGATAATACATACAGATCTGAGATTTTTGATATTTACGCCCATACTTTTTGCTTCATCTTCCTGAAGCGGGAGTAAATTTGTCCTGTATCTGATCAGATAGAAAAATATCAAACATATGATTATAGGCGGAGCGCCGAGCATAAGCGTTCCAAAGCCGGCTGAATCCATTCCTCCGAGAAGCCAGTATGTGATCGCAGGCAGCTGTGATTCGGTATCGGCTGTAAATTTTACGAGTGAAATCAGAGCCGAGAACAATGAACCAACCATTATTCCCGCAAGGACCATGTTAATTCTTCCGTCGGGTGCTTTTTTCCCGAAAAGTGCTGTAAGAATAACCGCAGAGATTCCAAAGAGAACCGCAAGTATCTGAATTCCGGTCATATTAAAACCGATCAGCATGGCAAGTACAGCACCGAATCCCGAACCTGAAGCGACGCCGAGTGTATCGGGTGTTGCAAGCGGATTTGAAAACAATCCCTGAAATATCGCTCCGCTCACAGAAAGGCCGGCACCTGCCAATGCGGCAAGCAAGAGTCTGGGTAAACGCATGGATCTGATTATCGCATCATTCATACCGTTTGCTTCTTCCCCTGTTAGGAATCTTCCGAGTGCGACAAATACTTCGTTCGGCGATATCGCTATTCTTCCGACACAAAGACCTGTTATAAATATCACCACAGGGAACAAAAGCAGCAACACTTTTGCTGTTAAACCGAACCTGCTCGAATTATATTTAAAAGTTGACATAAAAAAACCGCCTTTATTACAACCGACACTCGATCGACATAAGGGCGATGATAAACAAAAATAACGAAAAAAGTCAATATTTTTTCTATTGATCAGCTTCGCTCCGTATCTTTCACCTCAAAAAGGATTTTCGGTGTCAGTGGATGCAATTAAATTATAGGAACATCGATTACCGATGTTCCTATAATATACTACTCTATTCAAATTTAATCAAGTTATTGATGTAAACAAATTTATCGATCATTTACAGAAAACAAATTTATCAATCTTGCATAATTCTCTTCCGTCAAACGCATATGCCATCCAATTCTTCCTTCCCGTCTCAACCTTGAAATAAAGGTCATGTTTTCCTTCAACGGGAGGAATGATCACTTCAAGCACTTTGCTTACCGGAGATATCTCCGTACTTGCAACAGGCGGAGTGTCTGGTGAATCAAAATGTATATTGATAATTCCTTTTTGCCCTACTCCGATCTGATTGATCATAAGCTTCAGATGGTTACCGCAGCTGTTGTCGTCAAAATCAAATGTTTTAAAACCGATCAGACATCCACCGCATATGTTCGAAATAGGTCTGGTGAATACGTCAAGTTCTGTTATATAAGCGCCTCCGGTAAGGACACATGCCGATTCGGCATATGTAACCTCATAAGGTCTTAATGCCTCGGTGAAACCACCGTGAGATGTCATCTGTACTTCCTTAAACGAACCGTCGGGTTCACGGGTTATTTTTTCCACACATCCCTTTCTTGACATGATCGTTCCGTTTGTCATCTTATGATAGAAAATATACCACTGATCTCTGATCTTGCAGAGAGATCCGTGATCGTTACCGCCCGGGAAATCTTTTCCGCTGTCGATCAGAACTCCTTTATATTCAAAGGGACCCATCGGGCTGTCTGAAGTGGCATAAACAAGTTGAGGACAATTACGACTTGAATATATAAGATAATAAACACCGTCGATCTTGCGGGGCGAACATGCTTCAAAAAATCTGAAAGGCTCGGCAACCGGGATTATATCCTTTTTATACGTCCCGGGGATAACGGTCCGCATATCTTTGGGGTCAAGTTCTACAACAAAAGAATGAAGATAACCGCAATAACAATATACTCTTCCGTCGTCGTCTGCAAGAACACCGGGATCTATAAAAATCCTTTCGGTCATGTCCTTCATTGCGATTTCCCATTCGGTTCCGGTCTCTTCGTCTTTTTCCACATTAGGCCGAGGTTTATGAGGAACATCAAACTCTTCTCTGTGTTCTTCCATATATTTCAGCTGAGCTGTCGTATCATATTGTCCGAGTGTTTTGAACGGACCTTCGGGTTTATCGCTTACGGCAACGCATCCGGGAGCCGCTTCGATATAACAGAAAAGATAATACTTACCGTCTTTGTAAACCACATCGGGTGCAAAAATATGATTATCAGTCCAAGGAGTTTCACTCTTATGATCACTGTCGTCACATGTATGGAACATATCACCGTGACATACCCAGTGTTCAAGATCGTCAACAGGCGCGGACCAAACCTTCATTTTGGTATCGCAAAAATATTCCTCATGTGGTTTATCATGAGAACCGTAAATATATACTCTGTCGCCAAATACGTGAGGTTCACCGTCGGGAATATATTCCCATCCGGGCAAATATGGATTAGACATACAGAAGCCTCCTCATTAATTAGAATTCTTATTTATATAATACCAAAACGGTTGGTATAAACCAACCGTTTTTTATTAATATATATTTATTATAATTTGTCATAGACAAGTATCAAAAATATTTAATAAGTTCGTCTCTGATCCCGTCAAGACCTTTATCAATAATACCGAAATGATATTCCTTATAAGTCCAGACCGCTCTTCCGATATCATATTCTTCAAAAGCCTCGTGTATTGCCTTAAACCAATAAAGCTGATCAAGCGGATCACAATATTTGATCACTCCGTATTCGCCGCAATAAAGAGGGACATTAAGCTTTTCCGCAAGATTTATTGCCGAAGAGAACATCGAGACGAAATAATCCTTTCCGAAAACAGGGTCATCACTTCCGCCGGGCGCCAATATTCTGTTTGCAAACCATCCTTTAAAGTCTCTTCCGAAATCCTCGTTGATCTGTTCGTATGTCTTATCTATTATCGAATACCTGTAATCCAAAGACATCTCGTCTATCCAATCCGCTCCCTGATGAGTAAAAATTAACGGTTCGTAACAATGGAACGTATAAATAATATGGTCGTCAACCCTTATATTCAGGTCGGATAATGCAAGAATACTGTTGTTCCAATAACTTCCGACGACAATATCTGTTTCGGGAGCGATCTTTCTGATCCTTCCGATACAAAGTCTGGCTATTCTGTTCCAGCTTTCACTGTATGACTGTTCCGTGATCTCATTTAGCAGCTCAAAAGCAACATGACCGTGATACTTTCCATACCTCGCAGCAATTGCCTCCCAAAGCTTATAGTATCTTTCCTGGATTGAAGAATCTTCAAAGAAACCGAACTCCCCATATCCTTTAAAGAATGAAAAGCCGTACACTCTGTGCATGTCAAGAATGACGTTCAGACCGTATTTCGTACAAAGGGAAACCGCATTATCAATACGTTTAAAACCACTTTCCAAATGTTCGCCTTTTGCATCTTCAAGGAGATGATAATCAATAGGGATCCGTACATGATCGATTCCCCATTTCGAAAAGATTTTAAAGTCACTCTCTGTAATAAATGTATCATAAGTTTTTTCCTCATGATCATTTTGTGAAAACCATCCTCCCAGATTGATACCTTTTTTAAATCCTTTCCATTCTCTCATAGGCTCTCCGTAACAAATAAGATTAATTAATTATTTATGTTATCCTGCTCAATAATCAGTCGATTCTTTTTCAAATATTCCATATCCTTTTTGGAAAGATCGGCCTTACTTAATAGATCGGGCCTGAATTTGGCCGTTCTTTCGAGAGATTGCTGTCTTCTCCATTCGGCAATATTTGCATGATGCCCTGATAAAAGGACTTCGGGAACCCTTTTGTCCATAAATACTTCGGGCCTCGTATATTGAGGATATTCAAGCAAGTTATCTTCAAAGCTTTCTTCGCATGCAGACATATCATTGCTTAAAACACCCGGCACCATTCTGGATACAGCATCCATTATAACTGCAGCGGGAAGCTCTCCGCCGGTAAGTACGTAATCTCCGATCGAAATGGAATCATCCGCTTCAAGCTCGATCACTCTTTCGTCAATACCCTCGTAATGACCGCAAAGGAAAATAAGATCATCATACTCGGAAAGCTCCTTGGCAATATTCTGATCAAATCTTCTGCCGGAAGGAGTCATAAAAATAATATGTCCTTTTTTGTCCTTGCAAAGACTTCTTGCGTGCTCACAAGCACAATAAACCGGATCGGCCATCATAACCATTCCGGCTCCACCACCGTAAGGATAATCGTCAACATGAAGATGTTTGTCTTTTGAAAAATCCCTGATGTCTATAACATTTAGGCTTAAACAACCATTTGAAATTGCACGACCCGTAATACTCGTACTCATACATTCGCGAATCATGTCAGGGAATAATGTCAAAACTACATAATTCATAAACTTTCTCCTATTGTGAATTATTATATCATACCTTTAAGTAAATGGACAACTATCTTTTTTGAATTCATATCAACAGATAATACACATTCATGTGTATACGGTATTAATATTTCTCTGCCCTCTTCGTTTCTGACGACATATACATCATTGGCCGATGCAGTCAATACTTCGGTCAGTTTTCCGAGATAAATGTCCGTGTCACTGAATACGTCAAAATCTATTATATCGCATATATAGTATTCGTCCTCTTCAAGCGGTAAAGCATATTCACGATCTATCAATATTTCGGCCGATCTGAATTTTTCGGCAGTATTACGGTCTTCAATTCCGTCAAGAGTTGCAATTACCATGTTCTTAAAGAACTTGATATTGCCGATTTCCATCTCGATAAGATCTTTCTTGTTGTCTATGATCACTCTTTTTAGTTTTTTAAAACGTGAAGGGTCATCTGTAGTCGGGAAAATATTTACTTCTCCTTTAACGCCGTGAGGCGAAGTTATAACGCCCACTCTCAATCTGTCTTCCATATAGTATCCTTATCTTTGATTATTCAGTGCAAAAACCGCCCGGCAGGATATAAATCCCGCCTGACGGTCTTATGATAGATCAAACAATATCTACTACAACTTTCTTATCATCCTTAGCAGCTGCAGCTTTGGCAACAGTACGTATGGACTTTGCGATACGGCCCTGTTTTCCTATGACCTTTCCCATATCCTCCGGTGCAACTCTAAGTTCAATAACAATTGACTTATCGGTTTCTGTCTCACTGACAACTACCTGCTCCGGATGATCAACAAGCGATGTAGCAATGATCTTAATTAATTCCTTCACTGACTATCACCTCTTCTTGTTATTTTACGATGCCGGCCTTCTTGAAAAGTTTGCCAACGATCTCTGTAGGCTGTGCTCCGTTTCCGAGCCACTTCTTAGCTGCTTCTTCATCGATCTTGTAGTCAGAAGGTTCTTTGCCGGGATCATATGTACCGATCTCTTCAATAAATCTTCCGTCTCTGGGTGATCTCTCATCAGCAACGATGATTCTGTAGAAAGGATTCTTCTTAGCACCCATTCTTCTGAGTCTGATTTTAACTGCCATTTCTTTTCACCTCCTCTTACAATTGCGGTCTTGGCCGCTTCATACTATGTATCCTGCAGATTTTAATTGCTCTGCAGGGTTCATGCAGTGCTTTATCTATAAATCGCCATAGGCTATTTATATACGATTGACTTTAAAATATGACTGACGAAAATATCAGTGATATGAATCAAAATCCAAATTTCCTGCCAAAGGGAAGTCTGAGTCCTTTCTTTCCTTTAACGCCGCCCATCATACCGGAGAACTGTTTCATCATCTTACGGGTTTCCAAAAACTGTTTGATCATTCTGTTAACATCCGCAATATCGACTCCGCTTCCTCTCGAAATCCTGTTTTTCCTTGACGGATTTAAAAGATCCGGATTAGCCCTTTCGGCTTTCGTCATTGAATTGATGATCGTTTCAACGGTTTTAAGATTATCTTCCGCCGCATCGGTATCAACATTTTTCATATTCATGTTACCCATGCCCATTCCGGGAAGCATTTCCATGATCTTACCGAGACCGCCCATTTTTTTCATATTGCTTATCTGGTCAAGATAATCATTGAAATCAAATTCCTGCTTGCGGATCTTTTTTTCAAGCTCTTTTGCTTTTTCCTCGTCAAACTGCTGCTGAGCTTTATCAATGAGAGTAAGTATATCTCCCATTCCGAGTATACGGCTTGCCATTCGATCGGGATAAAACTCTTCAATATCTGTAAGTTTTTCTCCTGTACCGACATAAAGGATAGGCTTTCCTGTAACAGCCTTTATTGAAAGTGCCGCACCGCCTCGTGTATCACCGTCAAGCTTAGTTAGGATAACACCTGTAACTTCAAGCTTTTCGTTAAATGATTCGGCTACATTTACCGCATCCTGACCTGTCATTGAATCAACGGTAAGTATTGTATGGTCTATCTTTAATGCTTCCTTAACCGTAACAAGCTCATTCATCATATCTTCATCTATGTGAAGACGACCGGCAGTATCGATTATCACAACGTTTTCATTGTTTTGTTGTGCATGCTTTAAAGCTGCCTTTACAATATCAACAGGTGCGTGATTTGTTCCCATAGAGAAACAATCTACGCCAACCTTGCCGGCATTGATCTGAAGCTGCTCTATTGCAGCGGGTCTGTATATGTCACATGCCACGAGAAGAGGTTTACGTCCCTGAGATTTAAACTTTCCGGCAAGCTTTGCTGCCATCGTAGTTTTACCGGCACCCTGAAGACCACACATCATGATCGTTGTTGTTTCATTACCGGGCTTGAGTTCGATCCTTGTGATCTCATCGCCCATGAGCTTCTTCATTTCTTCGTTAACGATCTTAATGACCATCTGGCCGGGTGTTAACGAATTAAGAACGTCTGTGCCGACAGCTCTTTCTGTTGTTGAAGCAATAAAGTTTTTAACAACCTTGAAGCTTACATCCGCTTCAAGAAGTGCCATTTTAACTTCTCTCATGGCTTCCTTGACATCGGACTCTGAAAGACGTCCTTTGCCGCGCAGCTTATCAAATACTTTTTGAAGTTTTTCACTTAAGCTGTCAAATGCCATCTGTTATCTCCTTTAGCAGCGGTATTACCGCTTTTCGATCAAGAGATTATTTTTCTGATCTCTTCGATACTTTCTTTAATTTCAGATATATCTGTATCCGACAAATCGTTCAATTCTTTGTTATTCCCTGTACTCAATAGATCCTCGTCAGCTATATTTTTTTTTGAACCGAAAAGTACTTCTTCTATTTTGTCTACAGATTCGTTAATCAAATCGAAACCCTCGACCAGATCAAGCACTTCGTCAATCTTTTTTAGTTTCTCATGAGATCTGATAAGTACATCTCTTACTCCCTGACGGCTGAGTCCCGTTTCCGATGCTGTTTCTCCGAGTGACATATCATATATAACATATGATTCAACGATCTTCTTTGACTTTTCGTTGAGCAGTCCGCCATAGCGGTCATAAAGCCTTGATAATTCGATGAATTCCAGTATTCTTTCATCGCTGTCCTTCTTCATGTCTTATCCTCAAATAAAACAGCACTTCATGTAATGAAGTCTGTCACTCAAAAAATCACCTGTAAAGTATTTTTCTTTACAGGTGATAAATTTACATTAATAAAGTCTATATGTCAAGTACTTTTTCATCCTTTGTTCTGTGCATCAACAAGTCTCTCACCGCCGTACATCTTACGAAGCTTCGGCTTCTCGATCTTTCCGGTAGGATTACGGGGGATCGTAGTAAAGATCACTTCATGAGGTCTCTTGTAACGGGGAAGCTTAAGGCAATACTCATCAACTTCTTCTTTCGTAAGAGTAAAGCCCTCCTTTACTTCTATGATGGCTGCTGTCGTCTCACCGAGACGCTTATCGGGTACACCGATCACGGCAACGTCCTTAACCGCATTATGAGTACGTATAAAGTCTTCAATCTGTACGGGGTAGATGTTCTCACCTCCGGAGATAACAACATCTTTCTTTCTGTCTACAAGGAAGATAAAACCGTCTTCGTCTTCCATAGCCATATCACCGGTATAGAGCCAGCCTTCTTTATCGAGAACTTCATCGGTAGACTTGGGATCGTTGTAATAACAGATCATTACACCGGGACCTTTAACGGCAAGTTCACCGACCTCACCTCTTTTAACGGGGTTACGCTTTTCGTCAACGATCTTTGTTTCCCAGCCGTATCCGGCTTTACCGATCGCACCGACCTTATCGAAGTTACCGAGTCCGAGATGAACACAACCGGGTCCGATAGACTCTGAAAGTCCGTAGTTTGTATCATAATCATGGTTCGGGAAGATTGTTCTCCATCTCTTGATAAGACTCGGAGGAACAGGCTGTGCACCGATGTGCATGAGTCTCCATCCCGAAAGATCGTAGTCTTTAAGATTTATATCACCTCTGTCGATCGCATCAAGGATATCCTGAGCCCACGGAACAAGGAGCCATACGATCGTGCAATGTTCGTCTGATGCAGCTTTGATGATGACATCAGGTTTAGTTCCCTTAAGGAGAACAGACTTTGCTCCCACAAGAAAGCTTCCGAACCAGTGCATCTTAGCACCTGTATGATAAAGAGGCGGTATGCAAAGGAAAATATCATCATGTGTCTGCTTATGATGAGCCTGTTCGCATCGACAACTGTGGATAAGCGCCCTGTGCTTATGAAGGATTGCCTTGGGGAAGCCGGTTGTACCTGACGAGAAATAAATAGCCGCAAAATCATCCTCGGTTATATCGCGTTTCTCAAAATGACTTGAACAGTTGGCTGTAAGAGAAACGTAGTCTTCCGCAAATGAGGGGCAGTTGCTTCCGACATAGTAAAGAAGTCTCTTCTTCGAAATCTCATCAGCGATCTCCTCGACACGGCCGATAAATTCGGGACCAAATACAAGAACATCAACCTCGGCAAGATCAAGACAATATTTTATTTCATCCGATGCATAACGGAAATTGAGAGGAACGGCAAGCGCACCGGTCTTTAAAACACCGAAATAGATAGGAAGCCATTCAAGACAGTTCATAAGAAGGATCGCTACCTTGTCTCCTTTTCCGATACCTCTGGAAGCAAGAAGATTTGCAAATCTGTCAGCTTTTTCTTCAAATACTTTCCATGTGATCTCGCGTCTGAAATGAACAAGCGGATCCGATTCGATGAGTTCGTACTCCTTCCAGGTAACTCTTCTTCTTTCTTTAACTTCCGGATTGATCTCAACAAGAGCGACTTCATTACCGTACTTTAGGGCATTTTCTTCAAGGACATCTACGATCGTCATTTTTATATTCTCCATAAATAACATATATTTCTGCCTCAGTATGCTCCTATCAAAATCAAAAAAAAAGTAAGGAAGCCTTTACGAGGCTTCCTTACTATATCACTTTAACGCGGCAAAATCAAGACTTGGTTAGACATGTACATAATCAACAAACTGACGCATGATATAATAAAGGGAATGTTTGGAAAAAGGATTTATCGTAATCCTG
>JAILPE010000050.1 GCA_024699645.1 Lachnospiraceae bacterium | reverse complement strand
TCTTTAATTTAATGTCTGACATATTGTCCTCCTCTAAAGATGCGTTTCATATTCACATCTTTTATTGTCATATCTACCTGTTATCAGGCCCTGCGATCACTTCTTTGAAATTGCGCCGAACTTACACTTCTCCATACAAGCACCGCACTTAAGGCACTTATCTTTAATGATCTCCATAGCAGGAAGCTTCTTGCCGGGACCAATGTAGTCCGTCTTAATGATCGCCGAAGCGGGACACTGTCTTGCACAGGCACCACAGCCGATACATTTCTCTCTGTCGATGACAAATGAAAGGAGGCTCTTGCAAACGCCTGCGGGACACTTCTTGTCAACCACGTGAGCCACATACTCATCACGGAAGTAGCGAAGAGTTGAAAGCACGGGGTTGGGAGCTGTCTGACCAAGTCCACAGAGTGCGTTGTCTTTGATGTAGTAGCAAAGCTCTTCCATCTTGTCAAGATCTTCAAGTGTGCCCTGGCCCTTTGTGATCTTATCGAGCATCTCATAAAGACGCTTTGTACCGATACGACAAGGAGTACACTTACCGCATGACTCATCAACCGTAAACTCAAGGAAGAATTTAGCGATATCAACCATACAGTTGTCCTCATCCATAACGATAAGTCCGCCGGATCCCATCATGGAGCCGATGGAGATGAGGTTATCATAATCGATCGGGATATCGAGGTGTTCAGCAGGGATACATCCGCCTGAAGGTCCACCGGTCTGGGCAGCCTTGAACTTCTTGCCGTTAGGGATGCCGCCGCCGATATCTTCGATGATCTCACGAAGTGTTGTACCCATGGGGATCTCTACAAGACCTGTGTTCTTGATCTTGCCGCCGAGAGCGAATACCTTGGTACCCTTGGACTTCTCTGTACCCATGGAAGCAAACCACTCGGGTCCGTTAAGGATGATCTGAGCGATGTTTGCGTATGTCTCAACGTTGTTGAGGATAGTAGGTCTCTCGAAAAGACCCTTAACAGCAGGGAACGGAGGACGGGGACGAGGCTCGCCGCGGTTACCCTCGATAGAGGTCATAAGCGCTGTTTCCTCACCGCAAACGAATGCGCCGGCACCGAGTCTGAGCTCGATATCGAAGCAGAAGTCCGTTCCGAAAATGTTATTACCGAGGAGGCCGTACTCTCTGGCCTGCTTGATAGCGATGTTAAGACGTTCAACAGCGATAGGATACTCTGCACGAACGTATAGATAACCCTGAGAAGCTCCGATTGCATATCCTGCGATAGCCATAGCCTCGAGTACCGCATGAGGATCACCCTCGAGTACCGAACGGTCCATGAATGCTCCGGGATCGCCTTCGTCAGCATTACAGCAAACATACTTCTGTCCGCCGTCCTGAACGAGGTTCTTGGCAAGCTGCCACTTTCTTCCTGTAGGGAATCCGGCACCGCCACGGCCACGAAGACCTGAATCAAGGATGCACTGGATAACTTCATCCTGGGTCATCTCTGTGAGTACCTTACCAAGAGCTTCATATCCTCTTGTTCCGATGTACTCATCGATATTTTCGGGATTGATAACACCGCAGTTACGAAGTGCGATACGGTGCTGTTTCTTATAAAATGCTGTCTCATTAAGGGACTTGATAGCGTCGCCGCCCTTTGTCTCATGATAAACAAGACGCTCAACAACTCTACCCTTTAAAAGATGCTCGTTTACGATCTCGGGAACATCCTCTTCCTTAACCATTGCATAGAATGTTGCATCGGGATAAACGATCATGATGGGGCCAAGTGCGCAAAGGCCGTGGCAACCTGTCTGAACGACAGCCACTTCTTCGGTGAGACCCGCTTTTGCGATCTCATCCTTGAGTTTTTCCTGAATTTTCTGGCTTCCGGAGGAAGTACATCCTGTTCCGCCGCAAACCAAAACATGTGAACGATACATATGATACCTCTCTCTCGTAGTTATTTGGCAATTGCGCCAATAGTATATTCTGTAACAACATTGCCACCGATAAGATGACGCTCAACAACGTCGAGTGCCTTCTCGGGTGTCATTTTAACGTATGTAACTTTTTCCTTGCCGGGCTCATAAACTTCAACTATGGGCTCATACTGGCAAAGGCCGATGCAACCTGTCTGAGTAACGGCTACATTCTTGATCGATTTTGTCTGGACAGCGTCCGAAAGCGCGGTGAGAACAGGCCTCGCGCCACTTGCGATACCACATGTTGCCATACCGACAACAACTCTTGTCTGGTTAAGATCATCGCTGCGGAATGCTACGCTTCCCTGCATTCTTTCTCTTATGGCCTTTAATTCTTCAAGAGACTTCATGTTGATTCCTCCTTATAGTACTATAGTACTGTTCCGTTTTCTGATTCTTTGATGTTTTCCTCAAGATACTCTTTAATATATGAAGAGACTTCCGGTTCCTTAAAGGAAATTCCTCCAAGTAACTCCCGCATCTGCCTTGTATCAAGTACAAAACCTCTGTCGTCGACCTTGTGTGTATACACGAAATCGATCTCTTCATTCATGGTTACGATCATGGCGATCGTTTCTGCCATGTCTCCGAGCGGCATCCTGTCTATGTTCGAAAGTCCGAATACGGCCGTAACCTTTGTCCCCACACCGCGTGTCGAATCGATATCAAACGACCCGCCGCTCTGCAACGCCGCCATCTTAAAGAACGGCACCCCGAGTCCGACCTTTCTGGTTTTCCTCGTCGTATAAAAGGGATCCGTGACTTTTCGAACCTGCTCCTCATCCATACCGCAACCGTCGTCATCGATGATCACCGTAAGCGTATCGGCTTTTGTATCAGCTATAACGCTTATGTTCACGAGCTTTGCGCCCGCTTTCACCGAGTTCATCGTAACATCAAGTATGTTGAGGGAGATTTCAGGCATCATAGTCAGTTATACTTGGCAAGTATTCCGTCCACCATATCGGGAGTAAGTCTTCCGTATACGTCATCATTGATCGTCATGACGGGAGCAAGTCCGCACGCTCCGACGCATCTGCAGGCTTCGAGGGAATATTTACCGTCTGCTGTACATTCACCGCCTTCAATTCCAAGCTTCTCAACAAGCTTGTCGAAAACAGAACCGGAACCCTTAACATAACATGCCGTTCCGAGGCAGACTGAAATCTTGTATTTTCCTTTCGGATAAAGTGAGAACTGTGAGTAGAAAGTAACGACACCGTAAATCTTTTCCATAGGTACGTTCATCTCATCGGAGATGATCTTCTGTACCTCGTAAGGAAGATAACCGTAGATGTCCTGTGCTTTTTGAAGAATCGGCATGAGCGCGCCTTTTTCGTTTTTCAGCTCAGCAATAACTCTACGGAGAGCAGCCTCCTGGTCAGCTGTACCGTTAAACGGGATTTTCTTCTTTGAACCCATTGTCAAACCTCCTTGTGTAAAAATCATCATATAGATTCTCCTCCCCTCAGGCTTGATGAGGGCACAGTGGTAGAATTGCAGGAGAATCCACAGTTATAGTCAGTATAACACGACAAATCATAGAAATCAATCAAAATCAACGCAAGAACATCAGTCTTTTCCGATGAATCCTTTTAAGAATCCTATGGCCTTTTCAAGGCTTTCCGTGTCAAGATTTGTCTCCGGTTCCGTAAATTCATTTATATTGCCGAATTCATCTATGTTTTCCGTATTTTCGGAGTCGCCCGATCCGGGATTTTCATTCGAATCCGTGTCGGCGTTCGGGTCGCCTTCCGATCCGGAATATCCGTCGATGAGGCTTGCCAGATCCTTCAGAGCCTGTGAATCCTTGAGTCCTTCAATATCTTTGATCGCCTGCGAATCCTTGAGCCCTTCAAGGTCTTCAAGGCTTTTCACATCCTTGAGGCCGTCCACGAGGTTGTTGTAAAATTGTGAGAAGATCGAGCCGAGCTTTCCGAGAAGTTCCGCAATGTTCTTCAGCTCGTCCGCTGTGAACGCGGGAGCCTTAAACTCAATATCGGCTTCTTCAGGCGTCATAACTGTTACATCCTTGTTCTCGGAAGCTTTAAGTCCACTCTCAATGATATCTTCAAGAACCTTCTCATCAATAAGCTCACTCTTACCGGTAGAAACAGAGTAGCCCTCACCGGCCTCCATCGTTTTTTCAACGGCTATGGTCTCGCCGTTCTCGCCCTTCTTATATACGGTATAATCAACCTGACCTTCGGTAACGGCACTGCTTGTTTCCACATTGCCGTCGTTGTCAAGCGTAACCTTTGTATGAGTGATCGTTCCTCGTATCGACATGGCCGTATTCGGTGTCACGATGTCATAACTCGATTGTGCCGAGAGCTTCTTTTTTACCTCGGTCGTCATAAAACCGCGTTCCACAAAGACCATCGTTTTACTGTTATTCTCGTTTCCCGTCGCCGTAAGCCTTATGCGTGTGTCTGCCTGAAGATATACATATTTGTCATCATCAAGCTTCAGACGTGTAAATCCGTCTTTTGCAACGGTAAGTACATCGCCCGACGACAGCGACATGTCTTTAAAAGCTTCTACTTTATCTCCGTTGCGCTCCACTTCACATGTTCCGTTAACCTCAAAAACCTTGATCAAACGGTATGAATTTTTCCCCTTAAAGAAAAAAATAAGAGCAATCGCAACGGCCGCTACGGCAACAACTGCTCCAATGATTATAAGTGCTTTTTTCATAATTCCCCCTAAAATATAATTTATTTTTAATTTTTATGATAATCTTTTATCTTCAGCCGTCAAAAGGCCGTGAAAGTGCCTTTATTACGCCATTTACGCTCTTCTCATCAACATTGATAAAATTAACGGGCTCATTGATATGCTCGAGGTAATGAGCGTCAGAGTCTGTAATGACATTACATTTTTGCAGATACGGATGAGCCTCCCTCAGCTCATGCAGTCTGCCCATGTTTTTCAGTTCAAAGATCGTAAAAGTGCTTTCCGGCGGCACATATCCGAGACTCGAAAGAAGGCTTGTCGTGGATTTATCAAGATGTGCCGGGATCATGACTCCCCCCCGTTCCTTTACAGGCGCCTCCACACCGTCAAACGGAATGTCTGTAGCATTAATAAGAAGATACGGCTCCTCGAAAAGGATCTTTTCCTCCGTATCGACGCCGTATTGATGTCCGAATACCTTCGGATCGTTATCGATTTTCTGCAGACGCTCATAGACATATCTGTCAAAATCAAGAGCGGCATCAAGCTCAGGAAAAAGGCAGAGCACATGGATCTCCTCCATGGTCGTAAGCTCCATCCCCGGAACAACAATTACGCCGTATTCCTTCCCGAGTTCTATGGCCGGTGCACAGTTCCTTGAGGAATTATGATCCGTTATCGCTATCACGTCAAGCCCTTTAAGCGCAGCCATACCTATTATATTGGCAGGTGTGTTGTCGTTGTCACCGCACGGTGACAGGCAAGTGTGAATATGTAGATCATAACTTATCGAATGCATGTCCCATCCTCTTCATTCTGTGATCGCTGTTTTATGCCCCGAGCATCCTTTTTCACATGCTTTGATCGCTGTTTTATGCTCTGAGCATCTCGTGAACCTTAAGTGCCGTCTCAAAGACGGGCTCTTCGCAAGAGAAAAGAGAAATGCCTTCTTTCTCCGCCTTTTCCTTAACATCTTCACCCACAAGTACTCCGCCTGCGATTATAACGCACGCGCAATCAGTAAGCGAAGCCACCGCAAGCGTATTAAGATTGCATACCACAGTAACCCAGCAGCTTCCGGCCGGAGCCTTGCTCATCGCAACGCTCAGCATATCGCAGCAATACACGCCGTCTATCTGTTTTGAGCCGTCGCCCTGACACACGGTTTTTATCCCTTCCGCCGTATATAAACTTTCAACCGTCATATCTATTGTATTTCCTCCGTATATTGTTCCGAATATTCTGCGCATTCCTCATTTCCGCGCTCTCAGTCCGCTCCTCAAGGTCAGGCACACCGTCACTCAAACGCATCAGATCCCGTCAGAAATCTTCCTTATATAACTTCTGAGCACGTGGATGCAATCGGTCTCGCGGGCCTCGCCGCGAACAATGTCCTCCGCAAGTGCCTTACATGTGGGAGCTCCGCAGGATCCGCAATCAAGCCCCGGGAATTTTTCCATAAGTTCTTCGAGCTGCGACATCTTCGTAAGTCGCTCCGACATGTTTCCACCGAGATTGAACACCGGTTCATATGCAACGTCGCGGCTGAACTCAAGGTCGATATCGTCCGGTGCGTCATGCGTTCTTGCAATAGGAAGATATTTGCGCAGGCTCTTGAGTTTGACCTTTGCCAGGAAAGGATTCTCAACGGTAAGCACGCCGCCGACACATCCTCCGCTGCACGCATCAAGCTCTATAAACGAAAGTGTATTTGCAAACTTGTTGTCTTCAAGGTCTTCAAGTACTTTTATAACATTTTCGATCCCATCGGCCGCAAGGTACGAGTCTGTCAGAAGACCTCCGGCTTCGCCGCCCGAGCCGCCCCAGCTGATGCCTATATTACCGGTCACCGACAGCTCCTCAACTTTATCCTCTTCCACAACTTCCTTCATGGCCTGTATAAGCCCGGGATACACATCCTTCATGGCCAGAACGCGGTCAACCTCGCTCTTTTCGTATCCGAGAGGGAATTTTACCGATGTAACCTTCGCAGGGCACGGAGATATGAAGAAAATACCGATATCTTCGGATGGAAGTCCGGTTTTCTTCATTGCCCGTTTTCTTGCCATCTTTGCAGCAACTTCCATCGGCGGAAGAATAGGCAGAAGATGTTCGAGAAGGTTCGGAAATCTCACCCTTATAAGCCTTGTGACCGTAGGACACGCAGTGCTTATAAGCGGCCAGTTTTCTTTGTGGTTTCTCACGTATTCCCTTGACAGCGACGAAACAATCTCTGCTGCGGCGCTCACTTCGAACACATCGGAAAAACCCATCCTTTTAAGAGCCGTGAGAACTATGTTCACATCTTCGATATTGTTTACCTGCGCATACAGGGACGGTGCGGGAAGTGCAACCGTGTATTTGAATTCAGACATAGAATCAAGGCTGTCGTGAGTCGACAGCTTCGCGTGATTTTTACAATGTCTTATGCATTCGCCGCAATCGATGCAAAATTCCTTGGTTATAACAGCCTTGCCGTTACGCACACGGATAGCCTCCGTGGGGCAACGCTTGATGCAGTTGATGCAACCCTTGCAAAGGCTCTCATCAAGGCGCACAGATGTATAGAACTTCTCCATTTTCCCTCCGACACTTGTATCCTCGCAAGCACCCCGCACTCATACCTTTCGACTTGTACACATTCAAAGGTGCTATTGTAAATATACCTTCATTGTTACGGTGGTTCCCTCCCCGAGACGCGTATCGATGTTCATTTCATCGCTGTATTTCTTCATATTGGGAAGACCCATTCCGGCTCCGAACCCGAGTGCCCTCACATTTTCGGATGCAGTCGAGTATCCGGCCTGCATGGCCAGATCTACGTCCTCGATTCCGGGACCCTTGTCCGCAAGCACCATCGTGATATCTTTCTCGGAGATCACGACATCGATCGTTCCTCCATGAGCGTGAATGACCATATTGATCTCACCCTCATAAAGAGCGATGGAAACTTTTCGTACGATCTCCGGCGAAACCCCGAGAACTTTGAGCTTGGACTTGACATCGCCCGATGCTTCTCCCGCCCTTGTAAAATCTTCACCCGAGATAGTATAAGAAAGCTTAACTTCACTCAATAGGGTACACCTCCCCGAAGGCCATTACTGTAAAGCATTCCGCATGCATTGAACATGCGGTGATCGGTGCAAAGAAGCGTGATATTACGTTCTTTTGCAAGTTCGATCATTTCATCCGTAGGTTTCTTTCCCCTTATGAAAACGATACAATAGGCATCGATCATCTCGGCGGTCCTGATAACCTGAGGATTGCAAAGTCCCGTAAGCAGGACTGCCTGATCCTTTACATACGCGAGCACGTCGCTCATCATGTCCGAGCCGCATGCGGAATGGATCTCTCTGTTCTTTTGATCCTCCCCGCAAATGCAGGTTCCGTGTAAAATTTCCTGTACATCAGCAATAGTCATGTTTTTTCTCCCATATTCGTAGTTAAAGCTTCACAAAACGCTGTTGTTATGATAACACAATTTAAACGAATTTAAAAGATTTTCAGAAAATTATTACAATAATCCAAGATGTACTTTCGCGCACTCAGAACACAATATATAGTTTTCGGTTGCGTCAAAGGGAACCTGTTTCTGAAACGGCTCTCCTACCTTCGTTCCCGGCATCAAAGACACAATACTCCGGTTTAATGATCGAGACTCACGACAGAAAAAATTCTAAGTTCTACTTTTGTATCGTTATATTAATTAATTTTAGTTTTAATTATTAGGATGCGTGCTGTTTTCCTTACTCTCACTTCGTTTTTCGTGAACTGCCGCAACCACAATATTTTGTGGTTATCTTTAATGAGCATTTCTTCCGCTCTCTGCAAAGCCCTTTTCGAGCATTTTTTTCTTGACAACAGATAGTATTTGTTAGATATTATTTCTTCGTAACTTACCGATAATCTGTATAAGCGTTGTTAATCAGACTTTCGGGACTTTTAGGTGAGGTATTAAAACATGATAATAGACATCCATACACATATATTCACAGATTCGCTCGCTCCGAGAGCCAAACAGGCGCTTCTCGAATCCGCGCACGGCGAATACACTCCGCTTCACGACATGACGCAGGCATCACTTCTCGAATACATGGATAAGGCAAACGTTGACCTTTCCGTTGTTCAGCCGATCGTCACCAAACGTCATCAATTTGAAAAGATCAACGAATGGGCGATCTCACTTACTTCCGACAGGCTTATCTCCTTTGCCGGAATGTGGCCGCACACCGATGATTGGAAGGAACAGATCGATACGATCGCAAACATGGGCTTCAAAGGCATAAAGTATCACTGCGAATATCAGGGCTTCGTGATAGACGAGCCTAAGATGTTCCCGATTTACGATTACGCGTTCAACAAGGGACTTATAATTCTTTTCCATGCCGGATACGATCCCGCGTTTAAAGCACCCTTCAGGAGCGACCCTAAAAAATTTGCAAAAATAGCCGATGAACTTAAGGGCGGTATCATTATCGCCGCTCACCTCGGCGGATGCAGGCAGTGGGATCTTGTGGCAGAAAACTATGCGGGACGCAGCAATATTTATATCGACACCTCAATGGGCCTGGAGTATTATCCTCACGAAACATTCCTGGAGATAGTAAACGCCATCGGAGCGGATCATGTGCTTTTCGGCTCCGATTCACCCTGGACGGATGCTGCTGAAGAAATACGCATACTAAAAACACTTCCGCTGACTGACGATCAAAAGGATCTTATCCTTTCCGGCAATGCAAAAAGACTGCTCGGACTCTGAAAAGGCGCTCATCAAGACGGCCAAAAGGATCTTACATTATAACAAAGCACCGCAAACACTTGCGGCAGAGGAGTTTCATGAAAGTTAATTTTAAATTTAAGAAAGGGAGAGAGCACATGCATCTCGACGAGATCATGTATCTTCTCTCCCAAACACATTGGGCAAATAAGCGTCATAGAGAAACCGTCGAGAAATCGATCGAAGGTTCTCTGTGTTTCGGTGTCTTCGATGAAAACGACGTTCAGATCGGATTCGGACGTGCCGTCACCGACTATGCCACCATGTTTTATATCTCCGATGTGGTCATCGATAAAGACCATCAGGGTCTGGGTCTCGGCAGCAAACTCGTTGATTTTATCAAAACCGCTCCCGAGCTCGACGGTCTCTGGGGTTTTCTCGGTACAACAGCAGCCGAGGGATTTTACAGCAAGCAGGGCTTTACCCGCTGCTCCGATTTTTTCATGACACTTCCCAAAACAAACTCCAAAGATATATTCAACGTAAAGAAAAAGCTTTAATGCGCCCATTCACACGAGCCGCTCGCCGGGGTTTCTCCGTCGGCCAGCGCGCATTGTTTCAGATCTTAAACGTTCTTGACGGTCCTCCAAAAGAAGAAAACGTAGCGATCGCATCTTCAAACCTGAGCACTTCCGTGTTATCATCGTCTGCTGAGTACATTCCCTTAAGGTTCGGATAAGCGTCAAGCATATGAACCTTGGCCTCTCGGCGGTCGTCTCTTACCAGTTTACCGGCAACTCTGAGCCACTGTCCGTCCATAAATGCGCATATCTCGGCTTTCGGATTCTTCTGAAGCTGCTTCGAAACGTCCTTTACCTTTCCGGTCTGAATGTAGAGACCTCCGTCAAACATGTCGATCGTGCCGAACGGACGGACCCTGGGCTGATCATCCTCAACCGTTGCCAGATAATAAACTCCGCATGCCTTCAAAAAATCATAAACTTCTTTCATAGTGTTTTCTCCTTCCTTATTTATGTGCATAGGCATTTTTGCCTCAAAATCCTCATCGTTTGCGATCAACTCCCAGTGCTCAACTTCAGCCCTTCCGGCGCTTTCAAGAGCAACCCTTACCACGTCATAATATGCCTTCTTCGCTTCGCACCTGCCGCGGAAAAGTAAGGGATAACTCGTTTCCTTTCTGAATCCGGTGAGCCACGAGCCTTCGTCAAGAAGATTCCAGAATGTCACCGATGTTATGTCGGCCGCTCCTTCTTTCTTTGCATCCACCAGTATCTTAAAGAATTTCGCATATCTCTCGCCCAACGCCCTCATCGACTCGTCCGAGGGATCGTTGTTATGCATATCGAGCTCGGTGATCTGGATCTCAAGTCCGAGTGCTCCATACATTCGCAGCGCCTTGTCAAAGAGAGCGGGATCGGGGTGATCCATTAAGAGATGTGACTGCATTCCCATGCCGTCTATCAGCCCCCGCTCTATAAGCGGTTTAAGGATCTTGTCGATTATCAGGTCACGTTTCTGCTCATCTGCTGTTTCGTAGTCATTATAAAAGAGCGAGACTCCGGGCGCAGCGTATTCGCGGGCATATTCGAATGCCTTTAAAACGAAATCTCTTCCCACATTCCTGAGCCAGAGCGATTTTCTCATGTCTCCTTCGTCAATGGCTTCGTTTACGACATCCCACGCATATATAACACCGGGGTACTCTTTCTGCACAAATTCAAGAACCCCTTTGATATAATTGCGGAGCCTCTCAAGCATTACATCTCTGCTCGCGTAAGGAAGCGCAGGATTATATTCCTCGTGAAAGAACCATTCGGGTGTCTGATTGTGCCACACAAGAGTATGTCCCCTCATTGCGATGCCCGAAGCTTTTGCAAAATCAAGATACGGCCGGGCCCTATCAAAATTCAGTGCAGGATCCGTATTATATTTTGCCGCGTCCGCACGGTTTTTTATGACATCGAGCATATTCACGGGTTTCATGTCGTTCTCGCACGTAAAACTGCAGAACTGTTCAGTTAAGAGCCTCATATGGGCCGGAGTATACAGATTCAAAGCGCTTATGGCAACGCCGATCTTAAAATATGGTTTATAGGCATTCTTAAGGGTCATAGTTTCTCCTTTCTTTCCATATTATCTTACCATTTTTCACCAATTATAAAAAGTAGAAGAAAGTATAAAATCGAGCCTGAAACGATGGTTAAACAGCTTTTCACTAATTCCGGTATTAAGATAATTTTTTTTTTTCAGTATGCTTTACTTGTCAACTTCTACCTATATGTTATAATAACACTATTATGAAATAATATGATAATACGATTCTCGAATTTCGTTTTTGTGGAGTTGGGTACATAATTGTCAATCGTATAAACTTTAACGAACCTTATACAAAAAAGGAGTAAAGCAATGAACAAAAAAGCCTTGCTGATCGGTGGTGGAGGAATCGCCCTCATCGCCATTGTAGTAGCTTTGATCTTTATCTTTACGGGTGGCGAAGAAGCTTACCGTTCGATAAAGGTTTTCGAGGTTGACGGCAGCTGCAGCGTAACACGCGGCAATGACACCCTCGAAGCATTTAAGAACATGTCACTCTCTTCCGGAGATACCTTCA
>JAILPE010000100.1 GCA_024699645.1 Lachnospiraceae bacterium | reverse complement strand
TGCCGACTCACCCGCCTTGATCTCAAGAGTCTTGTCGGACAGAGAATTTTTCTTGACCGTCACCTTACATTTGTAGGTTTTATTTGTCTTTGAGTCCTTTGCTTTGATTGTTGCTTTACCGGTTTTGACCGCAACGACAAGCCCATCAGTGACTGTTGCGACCTTCTTGTTCGAGGAAGACCATGTGACGGTCCCCTTAGCACCCGTAAGCTCAAGGCTGAACTGTTCACCCACATATGCAGTCTTCTTGGTTGCGCTAAGCTTAACTTTCGCTGCCGCATTGACTCCCATCGGCCCGGTAAGACCGATCACCAAAACGATCGTCATAAGCAAGCCCAGTACCATACATAGTTTTTTACCCATATCTTCATCCTTTCCGCCAAATAATGGCTATAGATGCCTATCATTATACATTCGGGCCAATTTAAATAGGTGGGCAAGCTGCCCACCTATTAGAACCAAGAATAATCGATTTTATTTTTTTACAGTCTTACTGTCGCAGAGGAATTGTCCGTCATATTAACCGTGGCTGTGCGCCCATCAACGCTCACTGAGTAATCGCCTTTAAATCCTTCAATAACCGCACGTCCTTCGGCATCGGTCATAACGTCAAGCTTTGTGCTCCACTCTTCCCTGATCAGCTTCTTCAGCATATCGTATGAAGGCTTCGTCGAATTATCGAGCCTCAGGAAACCCGCAGGTGCCTTAAGCCATGCGCCGTCTCTGAAATCCCATGTGGTGATGGCCTCAACAAGCGGATGATCGAAGAGTGTTCTGTACATCTCCTCTATCTCTCTGCACTGACGTTCTTCTCCCTCCGGAGTAGTCGGCCACTCATCGACCTGCCAATCGTTGAGGTCTACGATATAGGAAGGCATGATATCGCCCGATATAAGCGTATTCTCCGTAAAATGTAAGGGAAGTCCGAAAACCTCGTATCTCTTCAGTATATCGAGCACCTTCTCCTTGCCCATATATCCCTGGTGCTGATGGGTCTGGATCCCGATAGCGCCTATGGGCACCCCGGCATTCAAAAGCCCGTCAATCAGTATTCTGTAGCTCTCAGAGAGATTGAAATCGTTAATGAGAAGAGTCGCGTCGGGATTTGATTCATGAGCTGCCGCGAACACATCCTTGACGAGAGCGATCCTGCCCCTGTCATTGCATATCCTGGTCACCGCATTGTCGTACTTGTCGAAAACAGGCATGATGACAACTTCGTTGATGACATCCCACATATCGATCACACCCTTAAAGTTCGTAACCTCTCTGTGAATGCGGTCGAGCTGCTTCTTGAGGATCGTCGCGTTGTCATATTTCATGAGCCAATCGGCGCAAACAGTGTGCCAGCAAAGCGGATGGCCCTTAACTCTGACGCCTCTGTCCTGAAGGTACATCGCTGTCTTCATAAGCGTTTCCTGATCGGGCTTTCCTTCTTCGGGCTCATATCTTCCCCAGTAAAAAGGAAGTGTTCCATAGTTGAACAGATCGAGCCACTTGCTCGTGATGTCCATCACTTCGTCGGTCTTACCTTCTCTGAAAATGCGCAGGAACTCAAATGCGCCGCATCCGAAAAGGAAACTGTGCGAAGTCTGCTCGACCTTGATCTGCTTGTTTGCAAGCAAGTTACCCTGCGCGTCTTTAAAGACAAGCTCTTTTTTTACTTTTCTGTGTGATAAACTCATGGCTTTTCCTTTCCCTTTCCCTTTCTTTTGTTCCCGGCCCGCATTTTCGTGACCTTATATGCACTATCCTTTTTCAAGGCGGCCCGTTCAGCTGATTGCCTTACATATCCATTTCAAGGCAGTCCCGGATCATCGCCTTATATATCCATTTCTATGCAGTCCGTTCAAACCATCATTTTATATATCTTTGTACAATCTTCTTCGTTAAGGGTAATAAAACCGTAGATATTGCCGTCACGTCCGTCGCCGCGGCAAAGGACATTAACGAGTGCCGGAATATCCTCTTCCTTAGCTCCGAGCTCCTCGAAATTCTTCGGCATACCAATTGAAATGAGGAAGTTTCTGAATGCTTCGATACCTTCAAGCGCTGTAACTTCGGGATGAGCAAAATCCATCTGACATCCCCAAACCCTTACTGCAACCTGCGCAAATCTCATCACATTATGCGAGAGCTCATACTTAAACACCGCGGGCATGGTAACTGCAAGACCTGCTCCATGCGCGCAGTCATAAAGCGCAGAAAGCTCATGTTCTATCGTATGGCTGAGCCAGTCCTGACTTCTGCCGACACCGCAGGAATTGTTGTGTGCCATCGTTCCTGCCCACATGATATTTGCTCTTGCTTCGTAATTGTTGGGATCCGCAATAACACGGGGTCCTTCGTGCTTCATCGTAAGAAGGAGCGCCTCGATCATCCTGTCCGTAACCTCAACCTCTTCCGAGTTTGTAAGATAACGCTCATACAGGTGAGCCATGATATCCGTAATGCCCGCTGCACTCTGAAATGCCGGAAGTGTCTGTGTGAGCGCGGGATTAAGGATGGAGAACCTCGGACGGATAGCATCTCCGCTCGCTCCACGCTTAAACATGCCTTCTTCCTTAGTGATAACGGAGTCAGGGCTTCCTTCGCTGCCCGCTGCCGCAATCGTAAGTATCGTTCCTACAGGAAGAGCCTCTTCAATCCTCTTTCCTCTGTAGAAATCCCAGAAATCTCCGTCGTAAACCACGCCGGCTGCGATCGCCTTCGCGGAATCAATGGAGCTGCCACCGCCCACTGCAAGGACAAAATCAACTTTTTCCCTCTTGCAAAGATCGATTCCTTCATAAACAAGACCGCTTCTGGGATTCGGCTTTACACCACCGAGTTCAACAAACGCGATATTTTCAGCATTTAACGAAGCCTTTACACGGTCAAGGAGTCCGGATCTGACCACACTTCCTCCGCCGTAGTGAATAAGTACCTTGCTTCCTCCGAACATTTTAACGTACTTTCCCGCTTCGTTCTCTCTGTCCTTACCAAATACAAAATACGTAGGTGAATAGAAATCAAAATTGTTCATATCTGTCCTTTCCGCAGGGGTATGTCGGGTCCTTCACAGAGGCTCCGCAACTCCCCGCCCATGTTGATGTTTCATGATCTGTGATAATAATCACTTTACCATTTGTAAACTCTTCGCTTCTTCTTATGAAACGCGAATTTCCATATCAGATTTTGTCATTTGTTTTCCCTCGGTTCTCCTTAGTTTTCCCTCGGTTCTCCTTAGTTTTCCCTCGGTTTTCCTTAGTTTTCCCTCGGTCCTCCTTAGTTTTCCCTCGGTTCTCCTTAGTTTTCCCTCGGTTTTCCTTAGTTTTCCCTCGGTTCTCCTTAGTTTTCCCTCGGTTTTCCCTGGCTTTCCCTCGGTTCTCCCTGGTTTATCTTTTGGTCTTTGGATTTGCGTCCAATAGAAAAAGCTTTGTCTCGGTGGACGCAATTTTTCATGAAAAACTGGAAAAAATCAGCATATTACGTCCTATACGTCACGGACCTTCATTTTGGGCAAAAACATGTGATTTTTTACGTCCACAGAGAGAATCGATTTCGTATTGGGCGTATTTTTACTAAACTCCTGTTTACTTAGAGAAATTTGCTCTCATCCCGGACTTGTCTTCTCCTTATCGGACTTATCTTCCCCTTCTCGGACTTGTCTTCTCCTTCTCGGACTTGTCTTCTCTCATCCCGGACTTTCAGAGTTTAAGGATTATGCTCATACCCTCGTCCCATAAAATAAGTACGCCGCGTGTTTTGTCACATAGACTAAGTACACCGCAGGTTTCATCCCATAAAATAAGTACGCCTCGTGTTTTGTCACATAGACTAAGTACACCACGTGTTTTGTCACATAGACTAAGTACGCCGCGGTTTTGTCACATAGACTAAGTACACCGCAGGTTTCATCCCATAAAATAAGTACACCGCAGGTTTCATCCCATAAAATAAGTACACCACGGGTTTTACTCCGCGGTGTACTGTGTGTTCTTTTTAAAGAATTGTGTCAGGACTCTACGGATAACAATTTACGTCAATCCCAGTCAGTCCTATGTTCTTGTATTACTTTGTCTTGTATTGCTTTGTCTTGTATTACTTTGTCTTGTATTACTTTGTCTTGTATTGCTTTGTCTTATATTACTTTCTCTTGTATTACTTTGTCTTGTAAACTGTGATTTTGAATCGTTTTTCCTTACTCTTCTCCAACAAATTATTTAACCGTGATAGCATTATTATTTATCCGGGCTTTAATTGTTTTTATTGCATTCAATTTTTCTTGCTCGGTAAACTTTGCTTCGTCTTCATCTGATACTTCCATAAATCTTACCAGAACCTCTCCATTACCGGTCACGGTTCCACCATTATTCTTGAACCAGATTGCGATTTCATATTCCTCTTCACCCGGTTTCGGATCATCTTTTTTGAACTTAACCACACCGCATTCGAATGTTCCGTTAAGTTCAAATGCGCCACCGGATGCGATGATCAGAGTGCTGCCCATCTGAGCCTTGAATGTAGAATTAGCGTCTACACTGAGTGAACCGCTTATATAGCAATCGCCACCCTGTGTAGTACCAAGAGTACTCCTATCGGTTACACTCACTGCACTTCCCGTTGCAACATTCACAGAGAACGTAGCGTTTGATTCACCGGCAATATCAATTTTCTGAGAACCTTTAAGTTCAATTGTTGAAGGAAAACCTATATTTATTCCGTTCAAACAAACATCACCATTCAAGTAAATCGTCGACCATTTAGGTTCTCCCTCGTAACCTTCCGTAAGTGGTCTTTCGGCATCTGTCCAAACAGCCATAAGTCCGGCAAGAGTATCTGAACTCTGATCTATCGTGTAGTCGTAGTAGGTATATCCATTGTCTCCATGACGAGGCTCACATTTAAAGCTTCCCTTTACAAGCTTATTATCAATCAGGAATAACAGGCTTCCGTCTTCAAGGTTTATCGAAGGGATGAACGGTCTATCGTAGTTGGATTCCTTACTCTTATCGAAGAATTCAACATTAATACCATTGCTAAGAGCCCAAGTATTAAAGTCGGCTATATCTTCTGTTCCGAGTTTATTCCCATCATTCTTATAGATTATCACATCCTCGGGGAGCATAAGATTAAGATAATTCTTAGTTGTTGTTACGGAGTTATAGGTGAATGTTACTTCTTTGTTTGAAAGTCTTATACCATACTCTCCGGTGTAACTATTGCAACCGTGATCATCCTTCGTCTTAAAAGTATAATCACCCATATTGATCTTTCCGCCCCATTCAGCTATGATAGATCCCTTTTCTCCAAGAACCTTCTTATATGTCGCAATGTCGCTCTTAAGTGTTGATCCGTAACGAACATTGACTTGATCCTGCAATGTGAAACCAGCTTCATCACTTATGAAAACTGTTATAGGTCCCCCTACAGGTCCTTCATAGTCTATCCAACCTTCGGGAGTTCTTGAAATTCCCGTGGGTGCAACTTTTTGCACTTTTGCTCTATGATCCGTTGCTGTTGCCGCATATGCAAAATAGTAAAGTCCGTTATCTACCAGGCAGTTTATCCAATCATGGGCTCCTGTCGTATACTCCATACCGTCAATGGTAGTACCATTAAACTTCACGGATCTCGTATCATAAAGGACATTGGAAAGATATGATATACTTAATTGAGTATATACTCCGCCATTTTTGCGTTCATAATTATGGTTATTAAAGACCCAATAGGATGTATCGGTTCCAAATGCTTTCGCGATGTCATCAATTGTTCCGCCGTCTTTACTGAAAAGCAGTTTCTCTGCAAGGAAATCGATAGATACCCTTCTTTCATCATGCGTTTTATCTATCAATGGATTAGTGTCGCTTACTTCCTCATCCGGTTTTGTAGGAACCTTTTCTTTTATAAAATCATTTTCTAAATGTATTCGCTCATATACGGGGTTCTGATTAGGATCGCTGGAGTCTCCGGTTATCGTGCAACCACCGATTATGAACTTTGCGTCATTTTTCAATATGATCTCACTTGCTGTATATCCGGTATCATCCGGAATATACTCAAACGGATTTCGTTTAACGATAAGATTACTGCCAATGAGCACCGAAATCCATGAATTATGTCCCAACTTGATCGTGTAATTACCCGCATTAAGAGTCACTCCGTTAGCAATGGCTATTCCTCTATCTGCCGGTATTACAAGGTCGGCCGTAAGGGTTACATCCCGGTCAATACAATACTCTTTATTATTATCATCTAACGCTTTTATGCCTTCACGAAGCTTATCCTCAGCAGTCTTGACCGGATCCGGATTTACCGGAGGAATATAAGGATCAGGGTTTGTGGTTGTTCCAGGGTCTGCACCGGCACCTGTATTATCCAATGCGGTTCCGTTATTAGCCTCGGCAGCCTTCTTTTCCTCTTCAGCTTTCTTAGCCTCTTCGGCCTTCTTTGCTTCTTCTGCCTTCTTTGCCTCTTCGGCCTTCTTTGCTTCTTCGGCAGCCTTAGCTTCCTCGGCATCATCGGCCTTTCCTACATAATTATCAGAGGTTACTTCCTCACCTGTTTCAACCTTCCGGGTCTTTCCGTCGGTGTCCTTTACAGAAACTGTTTTTTCGGTCTTGTTCTCAAGTTTAACACCTGCGGTCTCTTCCTTCATGGTAACCTTTGAACTCTCGGCACCCTTTTCAAGCGTCAGATCAACGTCCGCATAGGCATTAACAGCCACAGGAACATCGGATTTCACCGATGCTCCGACAGCATCCTTTTGAACGGTTACCTTAAGACTTTCTTTCGCTTCGCCCGTAACGCTTATGTCAGCTGCTGCGCCCACATAAACGCGACCCATCTCGCCGTTCTGAGTAAGGTTGATCTTCACCTCGCTCTTAACGGCAACCTTCTCGATCGCGCCGTCATTTACAACCTTAACCGTTCCTGTCTCCGATGCGATCGTCAGTTTTCCGACAGATGAGTTCTCCATTGCTTTAATAGTTACCTTCTCATCATTAACCGTTATCTTATTGCCGCTCGCATACTCTCTGACAGTCTTAGCTTCATTGATCGTTATGCTCGCCATCTTTGCCTTGCTCTTTATCGTAGCATTGGGAGCATCAACGACAATCTGCAGATTTTCTGAGCTGTACTTTGCACTCAACGTAAAGGTACCTGTCTCAGTTGTCCGGATTGTGATCTTAACCTTTGACCCCGATGACTTGTACTTTTTAAGTGCAGCGACAAGCTCTTCCTGTGTCGTAACAACAATTGTCTTACTCTTTTTTGATGCTGCCTGTGCATTGCCCGCGGGCAATACGCTCACTATCAGTGCAAGTGCAGCAAAAAGAACAAGCGCTTTCCTGAAAAATTGCTTCATTTTAACCTCCTCTTTACCGCCAATTAATTCGGCTGTAAGTTTGCGATACAAAAACGATGATTCTGTCAATTCACCATTTCTGTACTTTTGCCGTACGTAAAGTATATTCTATATTAAGCAACACAAAAAAAGGTGGGCAAGCTGCCCACCTCGCTTATCAAAAAGCGTAGTTATAAGTTACTGTCGAAAATCAACACGTTTTCATGTAGAATGAAAGACTCATGATTTTTATTGTTCAGTTTCGACCTTCACGTTCATTCCTTTCAGCACCTCGTTGACCGTTTCCGCCTGATCCTCATCAACATATACGGATTCCAGTTTTTTTAGATTTTGCAAGCCCGAAATATCGTTTATCTGAGCATGAATGAAACCTACTCTTTCAAGATTCGGAAAACGCT
>JAILPE010000038.1 GCA_024699645.1 Lachnospiraceae bacterium | reverse complement strand
AATGGTCTTTGCAAGATTCTCCTGCTCAACTGCCTTGTGGTAATCGCCCTTATCAAAGGAATCAAGCTGGAAATCGTTAACCGCGCTCGCATCCCAGATACGAAGCGTATTAACGAAATGATTGTCATAACCGACAACCGGGAGGTCGTAAGGAACCGCAAGAACGGTGCTGCAGCCTTCCTGAACAAAGCACTCACGGCCCTGCTCATTCTTAACCATACGCACATATCCACCAAACTTAACTATCTTGGCGTTCTCGGCATCTCTCATTTCAAAAGGATTGCCGTCTTTGAGCCAGTTATCGGGAACCTCGACCTGATAGCCGTTCTCGATCTTCTGCTTGAACATTCCGTATTTGTAGCGGATACCGCAGCCAACAGCGGGATATCCGAGTGTTGCGAGTGAATCAAGGAAACAAGCGGCAAGTCTTCCGAGACCTCCGTTTCCGAGTGCGGGATCGGGCTCTTCATCTTCGATTGCATTAAGATCGAATCCAAGTTCATCGAGCACCTCGCTGACAACCTTATCAGCTTTCATGTTGATAAGGATATTTCCGAGCGCCCTGCCCATAAGGAACTCCATGGACATGTAATAAACCGTCTTGGCATCCTTCTTTTCGACAAGCTTATGCGATGCAACCCAGTCATCAACAATGTCCTCCTTGATCGCATAGCACACGCTCTGGAATATCTGCTGCTTGGAAGCATCCTTTACTTCCTTCCTGTAGAGCGTCATCAGATAGTTTTCAACACTTTCGCGGAATTCTCTTTTTTTAATTTCCATGCCTTTGTCCTTTCCTTTGTACCCTTATTATGCTTCCCTATTATTTCATGGACTAATGCCATTTCTTCTCCGACGGATGACTCAAATTTTTTCGACACCCATCTTGGCATCCTCGCCGTTAAGGTTCCAGTCTTTCTCGAATCCGGCGGTGCTGCCCGTTACGATCTCGTCCGCAAGACATATCCTTCCGATCATTTCTTTATTTGTCGAAGCGATCTTCTCGAGCTTCTCGCTGCCCGCAAGGTAGATCTTGATGCGGTCCATGACCTCAAAGCCTGCGTCCTTACGCATTGTCTGAACCTTGCTTATGATTTCGCGCACAAATCCTTCCTCAATGAGTTCCTCAGTGAGGTTCGTATCGAGTACCACACAAAGACCGTTATCTTCGCATGTAACAAAGCCTTCTCTCTTAACAGTCTCAACAACAAGGTCTTCTTTTTCAAGTGTTTCTTTAGCACCTTCGAAATCAACGGTCACACTGCCCTCAGCCGTAAGCTGCGCATATACTGCTGCAGGATCGGGAAGGTTTGCAAGTGTTTCCTTAAGAGCATTGATCTTGCTGCCAAAACGTCTTCCGAGCGTCTTGAAGTTGGGCTTGAACACATATCCCGTGAACGAAGATGTGTCATCTGTGAAGACGATCTCCTTAACATTAAGCTCATCCTTGATGATGTCCATGTAAAGCTCGGAAACATGCTGTGCACCCTTAACGTACATGACCTTGAGGGGCTGGCGCTGCTTAACTGCCGCATCGTTACGTCCGGCACGTCCAAGAACCACAACATCCTGTGCGGTTTCCATATCTTTTTCAAGCTTTGCATCGATAAAGGACTCGTCGGCATCGGGGTACGCGCACAGATGGATACTCTCGGGCGCGTTTGCATCTACGCCGGCAACAAGGTTAAGGTAGATCTCCTCTGTCATAAAGGGGATCATAGGCGCTGCTGCCTTAGCGATCGTAACAAGTGCGATATAGAGCGTCATATAAGCGGCAATCTTGTCGTCTTCCATGCCCTTTGCCCAGAAGCGCTCACGACAACGACGCACATACCAGTTGCTCATCTCATCGACGAACTGCAGGAGACTCTTGGCAGCCTCGGGGATGCGGTATCCGGCGAGGTTCTCGTCTGTCTCCTTAACGGTCGTGTTAAGCCTTGAAAGCAGCCATTTGTCCATAACCGTTAACTTGTTCTTGTCTAATGTATATTTGCTCGGATCGAATCCGTCGATATTTGCGTAAAGCACGAAGAACGCATATGTATTCCAAAGTGTTCCCATGAACTTGCGCTGACCTTCGACAACAGCTTTATCGTGGAAGCGGTTGGGAAGCCAGGGTGCGCTGTTGATGTAGAAGTACCACCTGATCGCATCGGCGCCGAAACGCTCAAGCGCATCAAAAGGATCGACCGCATTGCCCTTGCTCTTGCTCATCTTCTGGCCGTTCTCGTCCTGAACGTGTCCAAGTACGATAACGTTACGATAAGGAGCCTGATCAAAGAGGATGGTCGACTCAGCCATAAGCGAGTGGAACCAGCCACGGGTCTGGTCTACGGCCTCAGAGATGAAATCTGCCGGGAACTGTTTCTCGAACAGATCTTTGTTCTCAAAAGGATAATGATGCTGAGCGAAAGGCATCGCACCGCTGTCGAACCAGCAGTCGATAACTTCGCTGACTCTGTGCATGGGCTTGCCGCACTTGGGGCACTTGATGGTGATCTCATCGATATAAGGACGATGAAGCTCAACAGTCTTAGCGGCAGGATTTCCGGACTTCTCTGCAAGCTCTTCGCGGCTGCCGATGCATTCTCTGTGACCGCACTCGCATTCCCAGATATTAAGAGGAGTTCCCCAGTAACGGTTACGTGAGATTGCCCAGTCCTGGATATTTTCAAGCCAGTTGCCGAATCTGCCTTTGCCGATGGACTCGGGGATCCAGTTAACCGTGTTGTTATTCTTGATAAGATTGTCTCTGACCGCCGTCTCCTTGATATACCACGAATCACGCGCATAGTAGATGAGTGGTGTATCGCATCTCCAGCAATGAGGATACTCATGCTCAAACTTGGGCGCTGCAAAAAGCTTGCCCTCTTTATCAAGGTCTTTGAGTACCTCAGGATCGGCTGCCTTAACAAAAAGTCCTGCGTAAGGTGTTTCCTTGGTCATCTCGCCTTTTCCGTCAACGAGCTGAACGAAAGGAAGGTCATATGTACGTCCGACTCTCGCATCATCTTCACCGAAAGCAGGGGCGATATGTACGATACCGGTACCGTCTGACATTGTGACATATCCGTCGCATGTCACGAAGAAGCCCTTTTTGTTCTGCTTCTGTGCCACTTCATAAGAGCAGTTAAAGAGTGGCTCGTATTCAACAAATTCAAGATCCTTACCTGTGTAGGTTTCAAGGATTTCGTAGGTTTTTGCGGGTGCTGCGGCTGCGGCTGCGGCTCCGGGTGCGGCTGCTGCTTCGGGTGCGGCTGCTGCTTCGGGTGCGGCTGCGGCTCCTGTGTTTGCTGCGTCGGCTCCTGTGTTGGCTCCGGCTATTGCTCCGGCTGCGGGTTTGATTCCGGCAAGTACCGTGTCGGCAAGCGCCTTCGCAAGAATATATGTATATCCGTCAATAGCCTTTACTTTTACATATTCGTCATCGGGGTTCACGCAAAGCGCAACGTTCGAAGGAAGCGTCCAAGGCGTGGTAGTCCAAACCAGGAAGTAGACATCCTCGCCCTCGGCAACAACATTTACTTTAGGGACGTTGGCTGCGGCTACTCCGATTGCATTGGTTCCGGATGCTCCGTTGGCTCCGACTGCTGCATTGGCTCCGGATGCTCCGTTGACTCCGACTGCCTTTACTTTGAAACGTGCAATAGCCGAGCGCTCTTTAACTGTTTTGTAACCCTGAGAAACCTCAGCCGATGAAAGAGGAGTTCCGCATCTGGGGCAATAAGGCACAATCTTAAAGCCCTTATAAAGCAGGCCCTTGTCCCAAATCTGCTTAAGAGCCCACCATTCGGACTCGATGAAATTATCGTCATAAGTAACGTAGGGGTCGTCCATGTCTGCCCAGAAGCCGACACTGCCCGAAAAGTCCTCCCACATTCCTTTATATTTCCAAACCGATTCCTTGCACTTCTTGATGAAGGGTTCCATACCATAAGACTCGATCTGGTCCTTGCCGTTGATACCGAGAAGTTTCTCAACTTCAAGCTCTACGGGAAGACCGTGAGTATCCCATCCGGCCTTACGGGGAACATAGTATCCCTTCATGGTTTTATATCTGGGGATCATATCCTTAATGACACGAGTCAGAACATGACCTATATGAGGCTTACCGTTAGCGGTAGGAGGTCCATCGTAAAAAGTATAAGTAGGATGACCTTCAGTGGCCTTCATACTCTTTTCAAAAATGTCGCGATCCTTCCAGAAGGCAAGCGTTTCCTTCTCGCGCGCGACAAAATCCATATTGGTATCAACTTTCTTAAACATATATCCTCCTCTAGAAGCAGTATCTACCTTACTGCATACATGGTTTATCTTAAAATATGTATGGTTTGTTGTCAAGAATTATGGTCTTAGAGATGATATTTTTATGGTCTTGGGGATGATGCAACTTCTTTTGTCTATGCCATTAAGATGTTGTCTTGGGATTTAATAAAATTTTGCCCTATAGAAAAAAGATAACTTCTGTGGACGCATTTTATTATCGTTTTTGGGTTAGAAACACTGAAATACGTCCAATAGCAAATCGAAGTCAGATTTGGGCAAAAAACTCTAAAAAATGTGGTCCACAGCAAGTACTGATTTCCTATTGGACGTAATTTTTTTAAACAAGCGTTTAATAACCAATCAATTTAACAACCAATCAGTTCTACAAGCTTAAAGCAAGTCGGATGGCAAAGAATTAAGAGCGAAGCAGCGATTAACAACCAATCAGTTCTACAAGTATAAAGCAAGTCGGATGGCAAGGATTTAAAAGCGTAGCTACGATTGACAACCAGTTGGTTCTACAGGAGCAGAAGAAAAAGTGTATAATCGGTTTTAATTTCAGGCTCAGTACAACACTTTCTTCTGCAATGAGAGATTATGACAGAAGCGGATTCCCCGGTCAAGATTGCTTCGCACCGCTTTGCGGCAAGATCTTGACAGTTGAATCCGCTTCTATCAATGGGTCTCTATGCAGAAGTAAGCATTAATATGCCCTAATCGGCGGCTTGCCACCAAGTATTCCGGCTTACTGTAACCACTTCCATATGTCATCTATTACATCTCCGATTGTTGTCGCCGTTATTGGATGTTTGGATGTTTCAAATGTTAGGTACAAATTCTCGTTCGGAATAAAACCTCCCCGGATGTATTGCTCTATTTTCATCATTGCTTTTTTTCTGTACTTTGGATCGTCCATCATTCCAAAGTGCTCCCAATATCTGTATTCATCTGTCTTTTCATTGTAGAATGTAAAATCAGGATATATTTCATGGTTTTCCAAATTAAGCACAGACTCGTATCGGAACGGAATACCTCGATAGAACAATAACATATCAATCAGGCATTCTGACTTAGACCTCAGAGCATGTCCCGATGGGCTTGTGTGTATAAGGTTTTCCTTATGTGTGTGATTAGTTCTGAATTCTTGCAAATGCCAAGGAAGCTGCTCCGCTTTTTGATTATTTAAGATTTCACTATATCTACTTTTTTCCAAATTGAATTTTTCATAATCGTAGTTATTGGGAATGTGATTCAGGCAGTAGTCAATTGCATGCAACTCTTTTTTCAAAAGTGTCAGATAATCAGATGCTATTCGTTTTTCAGCATATTTTTTTGCTATGTCTATTTCTTTTTTGGGTAAGTTCTTACGACTTTTATCCTCGTCAACGATCCGCCACCTTATGCTTTCCCGATTCTTATGGATTTCAAGTTTCCCCGGCGGCGCCTTTTTTATAGTGGTCTCACATTTTTCCATTTCCCTGGAGATAAAATCTCGTCGTCTTAAAAGATAATTAATCATTTAGCTCCTTTCAAAAATATTATTATGTTTGCGGAAGCAATCTTGAATCGTCACTTTGTACAGGTACGTAATCTTCTGCGTTCCTGAATTTTGCCAATCATTTCGAGATTATTACCAATGCCACTGCTGTAAAAAGGCCCATTGATTACGATTGTTATGAACCACTCGGCAATTTAATAACCGAGGCTTCCCGCTTATCGTCCTACTTCACCTTATACAGTGGTTTCACTGATTACCGTCTCCTCTATCATTGGAGGAT
>JAILPE010000108.1 GCA_024699645.1 Lachnospiraceae bacterium | reverse complement strand
CTTGAAGCTGATTATTGTTTATGCTAAAATAAAATTGATTTTCTCATAAGGTAAAAATATCGAGAATTTACTTATGGATCAGTACAAAATTTAATATCGTTTCCGTAGCTAAAGAAAGTATTTAAAGCTAAATCCAAACGGTTACGATCGTGGTGGTTGATTATGAACGATTACTTGAAAGAGTACAATTATTGGTTAAACAACGAAACCTTTGATGCTGACACTGTTAAAGAGCTTGAAGGCATCAAAAATGATGAGAACGAGATCAAAGACAGATTTATAAAGAACCTCGAGTTTGGTACAGGCGGTCTCAGAGGCGTTATCGGAGCCGGAACAAATCGAATGAACATATATACAGTCAGAAAAGCGTCTCAGGGCTTGGCTGATGTTATTAATTTCAAGGGCGGCGCCGAAAGAGGTGTTGCAATCGCTTACGATTCAAGACATATGTCCGTAGAATTCAGTCGCGAGGCTGCGCTTACTCTTAATGCAAACGGTATCAAGACATACAGATTTGAATCACTTCGTCCTACTCCGGAGCTTTCGTTTGCACTCAGAACTCTCGGATGTATTGCCGGAATAGTTGTAACGGCAAGTCATAATCCCCCCGAATATAACGGATATAAAGTTTACTGGGAAGACGGAGCTCAGATAACTGCTCCTCTTGACGATGAGATCATAAGCAGAGTAAACTCCATTACCGATTTTTCACTTCTTAAAACAATGGATATTGAAGAAGCTGAAAAGAAGGGTCTCTATAATACGATCGGCAAAGAGATTGACGATAAATACATCGATACGCTTGAAAAACTCGTGTTAAGACCCGATGCGATAAAGGCTGCTTCGGATATGAAGATAGTATATACGCCTCTTCACGGAACCGGATTAATGCCCGTAAAAAGGATACTTGAAAGACTCGGTTTTAAAAACGTTTATGTTGTTCCCGAGCAGGAAAAGCCGGACGGAGATTTCCCTACGGTAGGTTATCCCAACCCCGAAGATCAAAATGTATATAAGCTCGCGCTCGGTCTTGCCAAAAAGGTTGATGCAGACCTTATCCTCGCAACAGATCCCGATGCGGACAGACTCGGTGTTTATGCAAAAGATTCAAGAACCGGCGAGTACGTGCCTTTTACCGGAAACATGAGCGGAACGCTCCTTTGTGAGTATGAGCTTTCAACAAGAAAAGAACTCGGACTCTTACCCGATAACGGAGCGGTTGTAAAAACGATAGTTTCATCAAATATGTGCGACAGAGTTGTTGAGGCCTATGGATGCGACCTTATCGAAGTCCTCACCGGATTCAAATTTATCGGTGAACAGATCAAATATTTCGAACAGGGAAAGAAAAACAACACTTATCTGTTCGGATACGAAGAATCATACGGTTGTCTTATCGGAACACATGCAAGAGACAAGGATGCCGTCGTTGCCGTAATGGGTCTTTGTGAAGCTGCATCGTATTACAGAACCAAAGGAATGACTTTGTATGACAAAATGCTCGACATGTACGAGAAGTACGGTTATTACATGGAGGGAGCAGTATCCGTTACAATGAAAGGTGTAGACGGAGCCGAGAAGATCAAGGCGATCCTTAACGGCTTAAGAGAGAAACCTCTTTCGTCGCTTGCGGATACTAAAGTCATCGAAAGCAGAGATTATCTCAATAACATATGCGTTAATACTGCTTCGGGTGAAAAGAAACCTACCGGACTTCCCAAGTCCAATGTGCTTTATTACGTACTCGAAAATGATCAGTGGTGCTGTGTCAGACCTTCGGGTACAGAGCCCAAGATAAAGTTCTATTTCGGAATACGCGGGAAGAACATGGAAGATGCAAAGGTACTTTATGAGAAATTTGATCGTGAGATCAGAAAACTCAGTGAATAATATAACAGAGGGGATAAACAATGGCTAAGATCACAATTGAAGAGCTGTTTGACACATCAAACACGATCGCACAGGAACTTTTTAAAGGAAAAACATATCCGTGGGAGGTTTTACCGCTTATAGGCGAGTTTATCGTTTCACTTTCGGAAAAGCTTCCCAAAGACGAATATAACAATCCTAAGGAGGGCGTATATATTCATAAGACCGCCAAGGTTGCCGAATCCGCTTCTATCACCGGACCGTGCATCATTTGCAAAGATGCCGAGGTCAGACATTGCGCATTTATAAGAGGTAAAGCAATCATCGGTGAAGGCGCCGTACTCGGTAATTCTTGCGAAGTCAAGAATGCGATCCTTTTTAATAAGGTGCAGGTGCCTCATTTTAATTATGTTGGTGATTCCGTACTCGGATTTAAGTCACATATGGGAGCCGGGTCGATCACTTCAAATGTAAAATCGGATAAGACTCTTGTTACCGTTTCGGTTGACGGTAAAAAGATCGAAACAGGTCTAAAAAAATTTGGCGCCATGCTTGGTGACAATGTTGAGGTCGGATGTAACAGCGTTCTTAATCCGGGAACTGTTATAGGAAAGGGAAGTAACGTGTATCCGCTTTCCATGGTAAGAGGTTTTGTACCGTCAAATTCAATTTACAAAACCGGTGGTGTGATTGTAGAAAAAGGATGATTTTATGCAAAAGGTCGCGAAGCGTAGTCCGGGGTTGATCGACACAGTTTTTTCAGATTGTATCGGTTATTTTGTGTGCAACCTTTCAAAGGACACAATGGTTGATGGTCTATATGCAAAAAGGACTGACGGCTTTAACGGGATTTCAAGAGATTTAAGCGGTACTTCGTTTCTTGAATATATCAGATCTTTTATCCGCAGACATGAAGTAAAGGATAGCGAATCAGTGGTTGAATTCGCTCAACCCGAGCGTTTGATCTCTGTTTATCAGAGCGGAAAAGCAAAGACTGTCAAACACATACATGCTTTTGATCCTGAAAAAAAAGATCAATACTTTGAAGTAACGTTCTGTATGTACGAAGACAGCGGCGATATCATGTCCATAGTGGCGCTCAAAGATGAAACAAGTGCCGTTATCAGCGAAAAAGACAACGATTTTAAAGATATAATCATCAACTCCCTTTCTGTGGATTTCGGCCTTGTATCATATATAAATCTTGATACCGATGTCGCATTGACAATTCGTGCAAACGAACAGTTTAAAGAGTACAAAAAACAATCCGAAAACCTCAGTTTTAAAGACAGGATCAAGCTTTTCTCGGATAATTTCGTATTTGTTGCGGACAGAGAAAAATTCATGTTCAGATTGAGCAAGGAGACGATCATTTCCGAGCTTTCTCTCGGATCGATCTATGTCTTTACTTATAGGGCATCGATAGAAGGATCTGTTAAGTATTATCAGATTAAGATCATCAAAAACTATTCCGAGGCAAACGATCATATAGTCATCTGCGGTATCCGCAACATAGATGAGGAAATGAGGCATGAGCTCGAACAAAGGAATACGATCGAAGGCATGCTTCGTAAAGCCAAGATCGATCAGCTCGAAATGGACGAAAAAGATCATGAGCGTGTTCGAAGGGAAGAAGAGTTAAGGCGTAATCATCAGATCATCGAGATCCTTGCAAGTGAGTATTCTTCCGTTTATTATGTCGATCTTATTACCGATAAGCTTACGACCTATTCTATGAATGATGACTTCGAAAGAGATTTCGGCGGGATTTTCAGAAGAGGTATCAGATATTCGGATGCATACGAATTATATGTATCGAAATATATATACGACGACGATAAGGATATGATGAGAGAAGCAGGATCCATCTCGAATATCATTTCGAATCTCACAGATCAAAAATCTTATACAGTTAATTTTAGGTCATCAAATGACGGAAATCCTCAATATTGCGAGATGAAATTTGTTAAAGTCGGCAATGACAGGATACCTAAAGCCGTTGCTCTTGCATTTGCAAATAAAGATATTGAGATCCGAAGAGAAAATGAACGTCAGTTACAGCTTGAAGAAGCAAAAGCTAAAGCCGAAGCAGCAAACAAGGCTAAAAGTTCATTCCTTTTCAACATGTCCCACGATATAAGGACACCCATGAATGCGATAATGGGATTTGCAAACATGGCGCTTAAATATATCGATGATAAGACCAAGGCTACAGAGTGCCTTGAAAAGATAAATATTTCAGGGAAACATCTTGTTGCACTTATAAACGATGTGCTCGATATGGCAAGGATCGAAAGCGGAAAAGTAACCATAGAAGAAAACAGCGTCAATATGGAGATTCTTGCTGATTCAATCCTTTCCATAGTCCGTGAAAATGCCGAAAACAACGGCCTTAAGCTTGTCAAGAAATTCAAAGGTCTTAAAGGCTCAAATGTTTATGCCGACAGTCTGAGATTGTCTCAGGTTCTTATAAACGTTATCGGAAATTCGATAAAGTATACAAAACCCGGTGGAACGATAATCTTTTCGATCACAAAAGTCGCATCGATGAAGCCGGGATATTCATCCTTTGCCATGAAAGTTTCCGATAACGGTATCGGAATGAGCAAGGAATTTGTTGATCACGTTTTTGAGTCGTTCAGCAGGGAAAAAACGTCAACTGTGTCCGGAATTCAGGGAACCGGTCTCGGAATGTCGATCACACAGGAACTTGTTAAAATGATGAACGGAACGATCACGATCGAAAGTGAACTTAATGTAGGTACCAATGTAACAATGAGATTCTCCTTCAGAAACAGTGAAGATATTCCGCTAAAAATTGATAATGACAACGATATAGAAAAAGTATCGCTTAAAGGTCTCAAGGTCCTTCTTGTTGAAGACAACGAACTGAACAGAGAGATCGCGAAAGATATCCTTGAAAGCGAGGGCATAATTGTACACGAGGCAGAAGACGGGTCCGTTGCCGTTTCAAGAGTCATTGAAAGTAAAAATTCACCGTACGATGTAATACTTATGGATATTCAGATGCCATATATGGACGGTTATAAAGCTACGGCAGAGATCAGGCATCTTCCTTACAAAAAGATCCGTAACATTCCGATAATCGCCATGACTGCAAACGCTTTTGAAGAGGACAAGAAGCGTGCGATAAACAGCGGAATGAACGATCATCTCACAAAACCGATCAACAACAAAGAGTTGATCCGTGCTCTTGTAAAGTATATAAAAAAAGATTGAGCGAATGAATTAAAGAGGTATTCGAATCGGTCTTTACTTTTGCATTTAATTGTGAGAAAATAAGCCCCGGCGAATTAGTTCGACATGAGGTCGATCTGGTTTATAAAAATTAAATACCGAAAGGAGTTTCAACATGATCTATACTCACGAAGTTGAAATGATGTGCCCCGTTGCCAAAGGTGCAAAGCATGATCCGGCTCCTATCCCTCAGGAAGGAAAGTGGACCAAGGTTAAAAAGGTTGAGGAAATTAACGGCTTTACACACGGCATAGGTTGGTGTGCACCCCAGCAGGGAGCTTGTAAGCTTTCTCTTAATGTAAAGGGCGGAGTTATTCAGGAAGCGCTCGTAGAGACGATCGGATGCTCGGGTATGACTCATTCTGCAGCTATGGCAGCAGAAATTCTTCCCGGCAAGACCGTTCTTGAGGCAATAAATTCCGACCATGTTTGAGATGCGATCAATACCGCAATGAGAGAACTTGCAATCCAGATCATCTATGGTCGTACACCGTCTGCATTCTCTGATGACGGTCTTCCCGTCGGCGCAGGACTTGAGGACCTCGGAAAAGGACTCAGAAGCCAGGTTGGTACAATGTACGGTACTCTCAAGAAGGGTCCCAGATATCTTGAAATGGCTGAAGGCTATGTTACAGGTATCGCTCTTGATGAGAACGACGAGATCATTGGATACCAGTTTGTTAGTCTCGGAAAAATGACTGATTTCATTAAAAAGGGTGATGATCCCACTACTGCCTGGGAGAAGGCAAAGGGACAGTATGGCCGTGTAGACGATGCCGTAAAGATCATCGACCCCAGAAAAGAATGATTAGGAGGAGACTAATATGGCATTATTTGAATCATACGAGAGAAGAATTGACCAGATAAATAAGGTCATCAAACAGTACGGCATCTCCTCTGTAGAGGAATGCGAGACTATCTGCAAAAATGCAGGTATCGATGTATACGCACTTGTTAAGAAAATCCAGCCTATCTGCTTCGAGAACGCTTGCTGGGCATATACAGTTGGTGCGGCAATTGCGATCAAAAAAGGATGCAAGAGAGCAGCCGATGCATCGGCAGCTATAGGCGAAGGCCTTCAGGCATTCTGTATTCCCGGTTCTGTTGCAGATCACCGTAAGGTAGGTCTCGGACACGGAAACCTTGGCAAAATGCTTCTTGAAGAAGAGACAGATTGTTTCTGCTTCCTTGCAGGACATGAGTCATTCGCAGCAGCAGAAGGCGCTATCGGTATTGCCGAGAAGGCAAACCGTGTACGTAAGAAGCCCCTCAGAGTTATCCTTAACGGTCTCGGAAAAGATGCTGCACAGATCATTTCACGTATCAACGGATTTACGTTCGTAGAGACAGAGATGGATTACTTCACAGGTGAGGTAAAAGAGATCAAGCGTACATCTTATTCAAACGGACCCCGAGCAAAGGTTAACTGCTACGGCGCAGACGACGTTACGGAAGGCGTTGCGATCATGTGGAAGGAAGGCGTTGACGTATCGATCACCGGTAACTCAACCAATCCCACACGTTTCCAGCATCCCGTTGCAGGTACATACAAGAAGGAATGCAACGAGAAGGGCAAGAAGTACTTCTCGGTAGCATCGGGCGGCGGCACAGGTCGTACACTTCATCCTGATAACATGGCAGCAGGTCCTGCTTCTTACGGTATGACAGATACAATGGGCCGTATGCACAGCGACGCTCAGTTCGCAGGTTCTTCATCCGTTCCCGCACACGTTGAGATGATGGGTCTCATCGGAATGGGTAATAACCCCATGGTTGGAGCTACAGTTGCTGTGGCAGTAGCGGTTCAGGAAGCATTTGATAACGGAAAATGCTGAAATAAAATGATTCGTTCCGAATCATTCTGACCAGGAAGCATTTGATAACGGAAAGTGCTGATCAATACTATATTTTCAATTTAGAAAATTGAATAATGATAATTCAGGGACTCTTCACATAAAATATATTTTTTGTGAAGAGTCCCTTTATCTTTCATTTGATATTGAAATAACTATGATATATAATAAAGCGTGATGTAGTAAATCGTTGTGTATGATATTTGACAAAGGGGAGTAATATATATGAAGAGTCTTAAAGACAGAATGAATATAAAAAAGACATCTCTTGTAAGAAGAATACTAATTTCGGTTGGTATTCTTCTTTTGGTGTTTATGTTTGAGTATTTGGGATTATTCAGAACAATTGACAACTATATTTTTGACCTTGCATACATGCAAGATACTCCTATCGATCTTCCTATTACGATCATCGGTATAGATGAGAGGACTCTTAATGATCTGGAAGAGGGCGGACTCGGAGATTACGAGCAATGGGACAGAAGTTATTACGCAAAGCTTTTGGATACGATCTGTACCGATGAATACGCTCCGGCAGAGATTGTATTTGATATTTTGTTTTCCGGACCCAAAACGCCCGACGGGGATGCCGCATTTATTGAGCAGATCCGGAAATACGGAAAATGCATCTTTGGCGAAAGACTTGAGTTTGATGAGCAGATCATATCCGAGGAGAATGGTGTAAAACGTCTTGATACAGCTCACATAACAACAGTCGGAAAGCTTTTTCCCGGACTTGAAGCCATTAACCCGAAGAGAGCATTCACAAATAATAACAGTGCATATGATAAGTTTATAAGAACATTTATACCTTGTTTTAAAAATCCCGAATATACAGGTGATTGTCTTGCTTACGCCGCATATAAATATTATTGCGAACAAAAGGGAATCGAATATACAAAATTCAGTGAAGACGGAAAACCCGTACAGTTACGTTTCTCGTATTCTTGTGAACCGGGAGGATTTGAAACGGTGTCGTTTGTTGATGTATTAAACGGTAATGTTGATCCACGTATATTCAAGGACAGGATAGTTTTTGTCGGTGGAGCTTCAACCGGATTCCAGGACGATTTCTTTACTCCTGCGGATTATAAACATAAAATGTACGGTGTAGAGATCCATGCCAATATTTTGGAAGCAATCTATGACGGTGCTTATCAAGTGGATGCCAATTCAATATCTATGGGTATTATTTATGGTATTATAACCGGATTGATCTTCTTTACTATTTGTTTCTTATCACTGCCTGTCAGTGGATTAATCTCGGCGATAATGTTGGTCGGAAACATTATTATCGGAAGAATACAATATGAAAACGGTATCGTTATCGATCAGTTCTCATATATGTTAGCGATAGTCTCGTCCTATATCGGAATGGTTATTCACCATTACTTGAAAGAACGAGCAGCCAAAAAGAAAGTTTCCGATGCGTTTAAGATGTATGTTGCTCCCGAAATCGTTAAGGAAGTTGCCGGTCAGGGTGATTTCGTACTTAACCTTGGTGGTCGTAACAAAGACATCGCTGTTCTTTTCATTGATATTCGTGGATTTACAACAATGTCAGAGAACCTTAGTCCCGAAGAGGTCGTAAATATTCTAAATGAGTATTTCGCAGTTGTTACGGAGGCCGTCTTCAAGAACAAAGGTACTATCGACAAGTTCATCGGTGATGCATGTATGGCGGTATTTAATTCGCCGTTCGATCTCGATGATTATGTATTCCGCGCTGTACATACAGGTTGGGATATACTTCAGAGCGGACAAAAGCTTCAGAACACGCTTATGGAAAAATATGGTCGTACGATCAATTTCGGTATCGGTGTTAACTGCGGTGAAGCCGTCATCGGAAATATAGGCTGCGAATTCCGAATGGACTACACGGCTATCGGCGATACTGTAAATACTTCGTCTCGTCTCGAGTCGAACGCAAAAGCAGGACAGCTTTTGATAAGTGAGGAAGTATTAAGACGTCTTGAGGGCAGGATCACAGTTGAAGAGATCGGAGCTATCCCTCTTAAGGGTAAATCAAAGCACATTATGGTCTACAACGTGATCGGTATTAAGGAGGAAAAAGAAGAATGAATTTATTACACATCATCCCCAATAGAAATGATGTTGATAAATGGGCGCGTATAGCAAAAGAACTCAGTGCAGTTTTTGAATACAATGATTTCTTCGATCCGGATCTTATCGAAAACAAGGAAGAATACGAAGCAACCGTTCAAAAATATCTTGCACTTGACAGAGACAGAAAACGTGATACTTTTCACGGTGTATTTTATGATATTGTACTTAATTCGCTCGATCCGGCTATAAGACAGAAGAGTATTGAACGAGTATATTTAAGCTGTGAAACAGCCGTGAGACTTGAATGTCGGGCTGTTATTTTCCATACGAATTATATAGTCGGGTTTAAGAGTATTCCATACAGAGACAAGTGGGTCCGTGATATGACGGCTTTTTATAAAAAGCTTATTGATGATTTCCCGACTCTTGAGATATATGTTGAAAACATGTATGACGATACGCCCGAGCTTTTGAGGCGACTTGCGGAAGCGCTTAGGGATGAACCGCGTTTTGGTGTTTGCTTCGACCTCGCTCATGCATATCTCTGGGAAGTTCCGCTCAAGGAATGGATTGATGAACTTTCACCTTATATACGTCATATTCATGCAAATGACAACCATAAAGACCAGGATTCCCATATGGCTATCGGGACGGGAAGTCTTGACTGGTCGATCCTTAATTACAGGCAGCTCATAAAAAATAAGCCTTCAATACTTATTGAGGTTTCCGACGAAGAAAAGCTTATGAAGTCGTACAATTACCTCATTAAAAACTGCCTTTATCCTTTCCATATGCGTAACAGGATCAACATGGAAGTTACCGATGATATGGAGAGAATCCTCGAGATCGGCAGAGAGCTTACCATTCAGAAAGACTATGCAAAGCTGCTTGAAAACATAATCGGCGAGGCTATGGAGATCGCTAACTGTGATGCGGGTACTCTCTACATCTTTAATGAAGATAAGCTCCACTTCATGATCATGCGCAATAACACAATGAATGTTTATCAGGGCGGTAACGGAGAGCCTGTAAACATTCCTCCTGTTAAAATGGAAGAGAAGTATGTTTGTGCATATTGTGCCCTCCATAACGAAACGATAAATGTCGACGATGTTTACACGAATGAACGATTCGATTGGAAGGGTCCGCGTGAATACGATAAAATGACAGGCTACAGAACACGTTCCATGCTTGTCATTCCTCTCGAAAACCACGACGGAAAGGTTATCGGTGTACTGCAGCTGATCAATGCGCTTGATATAAACGGTGATGTTTGCAATTTCAGTGAGAACAATGAATTTATTACTTCATCTCTTGCTTCGCAGGCGGCCATATCGCTTTCGAACATGCTGATGATCAAAGAACTTAAGGATCTGTTGAATTCCTTCGTGGAATCGATGGTTACCGCGATAGACTCACGTACTCCCTATAATGCTAACCATACAATGCACGTAGCAGAGTATTGCGACAGATTTTGCAGATATTTACAGGATCTTTATATTCAGAATAAAGCTAAATATAACCTTACAAATGATGACCGAGAAGAGCTTGTCATGGCAGCAAAGCTTCATGATATCGGAAAGATGATCACTCCGCTTAATGTTATGAACAAGGCAGACCGTCTTTCTGATCTTATGCCTATCATGGAAATGAGATTCAAACTTATAGAACAGATACTTAAAACAAAGCTTGCCAAAGGTGATTTTGATCAGAACGGTTATGAAGAAGCCAAAGCAACACTTGAAGATAATATTAAATTCATAAAAGATGTTAATGTTGCCGGATTCCTTCAGGACGATGTTCTTGAAAGAGTTAATACTCTTGAAAACTTTGTTTATGACAACGGAGATGAAAAAGTTCCTCTCGTGACAGATGAGGAAATCTCTCTTCTTCGCATCAGAAAGGGTACACTTTCCGCAGAAGAACGTCATATCATGGAACAGCACGTTGAATATACCGAAAAGATCCTTTCAGCCATTACTTTCGGAGACAAATACAAGAACGTTAAGTTTTTCGCCTCGGCACATCACGAATATCTCGACGGATCGGGTTATCCCAAGCATCTTAAAGCTGAAGATCTGCCTACTCAGGTCAGAATGCTTACGATCATGGATGTATTTGACTCTCTTTCATCAAGTGACAGACCTTATCGTAAGGTTCAGCTCTCAAATGAAAGGATATTCCAAATCCTCGAAGCAATGGTAGGTGAAGGAAAGCTTGACGGTGAGCTTGTTGCACTTGCAAAGGATTGTTTCTGCAATTCACAAAATGAATGCGCAAACTCTGATACATCTTCACACAGAGCAGGTTCCGAGGCTGAGGAAAGAGCAGTC
>JAILPE010000099.1 GCA_024699645.1 Lachnospiraceae bacterium | reverse complement strand
ATCATCATGAGCACCACGACGGAGAGTGTGGTCACGATCATTGCGGTGAACACGGTTGCGCCGGAAATTGAAAACTTACATTAAGTGTTGTCAAAAAGTGCGGCATGGTGTAGAATCATGTCGCACTTTTATCTCAGTGGCAATAATCCTGCAAAATTTGGTCTTTTTGAGGTCGGAACTAAATGGACGTCTATTTTATTATTTTTGCCATAATATGTTTTGTCGGGGTTAAGATTTATAATCCCGGTGAATTTAACAAGGATTATTTATCGCCGAAATCGACGCTCTCCGTTAAAGGAATCTTTGTAATGCTTGTTTTCTTTACACATTTTATCAGCTATCATAAATTGACGGGAGAGTTTGATTCGTTTGCCAATTGGTATCACGGAAATATTGAACAGACTATTGTTATAATGTTTCTGTTTTACTCGGGATACGGTGTAATGGAAGCTATCAAAAATAAAGGTAAAGACTATGTCAGAAAGCTTCCTGTAAAAGCGCTCAAACTTTGGATCCATTTCGCAATCGCGGTATGTATGTTCCTTATAGTAAAGCTTTCTTTCGGTAATACCTACAGCGCGACCAAAATAATCAAGACATTCCTGACAACGCAGACAATCGGAAATTCGAACTGGTATGTCGGAGCGATGATCTGTATGTATCTGATCACTTTTCTGGCGTTCATATTTTTTACTTTTTCGAAAAAGACATACCGATATCTGCCTGCTATCATACTGACTTTGCTTTGCCTGGCTTATATTTTGCTGTGTGTTCATGTTCGAATGTCAAGGTTTTGGGTAAATACGATCATATGTTATCCGATAGGTATCTGGTATTCCATATTTAAGGAAAGAATAGAAAAAATAATATTTAAAAATGATATCGTCTATTGGCTCGGTGTCGTTTTGTCTGTAGTCCCGTTCTGCATTTTCTATATGATGAAATCGACTATGAGATGGTATATGGTATGTATGGTATTTTTCCTTTTCAGCGCCGTCTTGGTGACAATGAAAGTAAATTTCGGTAACGGTTTCCTTAATTTCCTCGGAAAACATGTTTTCAGTATATACATTCTTCAAAGACTGCCGTTTATCATACTTGATGAGATAGGTTTCCTTGAAGAGCATCCCGTGCACAGTTTTGTGATATCATTTGTCATTACGGCATTTATGGCGCATGTGTTTGATATTTTGATGGAAAAAACGGATAGTCTTCTGTTCGGGAAGAAAACGACACCGGGGCAGCTAAAGAATTGAACTGTTTGCGGCAAAAAGAACATAATTAGAAAAGGCTTTTGACAATATTCACATGGAGTACCTGTGGTTTTCGATGGTCTAATACAGATTAGAGGCGAAAACTATAGGAGGAAGTACATATGGATAGGTCAAAAGTCTTTTTTACCGATTTCAGAACGAGGAACCGATGATATCCTTGTACCGGTACCCAACGGGGAACTCTGCAAGGAGGCATACATCGGTCGTGCCGTTATGGATGCCGATATCATAATTTCACTTGGAAGCAACCAATAACGCTTATGAACTCTCCGCCCTCCTCGCCTCCACCCGTGCCTTTGAAACCGAATGCATCCGTACACGGAAGATGTTCAGCTACTGCCGACGCAGGAAGAGCAGGGGGCTTCCGATTGAAGAGTCGCAGATGGCTGAAGACATCGGGAGGGAGATGAAACTGTACTGTGAGCGTGAGCGTGAGCAGGAAACGCCGGCCTCGGAAGCGAATGTCCCCGATTATTTCGTCACCGACAATACAGAACCACCGGATTCTGCATACTGGCTCGAATACGAGCGTGAAACCTACGCAGAATACCTCGAAACCCTGAAGGAAGAACTGGTAGAACTTGTGGGTGGTCCCCTCACTCAAGGTACAATAAATCGAACTTTTCGCCATTGAAAAACCACCGCCGGAGCTTGAAAAAAACTATTCAATTCCGCCCTGATTTGGTACAATAATCTGTATCAGGTCAAAAGGGAGGAGTGCGTCATGCCGAAGGGATCGCATCAAGCACTTCAGAGTCGATAAGATCAAGAACATCGGGTCCTCAACAAGAAGCGCTCCGGCCGCGACAAGTTCAAGGAGTTCAACCTCACCGAGTACGCGAAGATGAGCTTCGGTATGTTCGGCGGCGAGAAGAAGCGCGTGAAGCTTGCGTTTAAGGACGAACTCGTGGGGATCTTCATTGACCGCTTCGGGCGCGACATCATGATCCACCCCTCGCGTGAGGCAGGCTGGTCCGAAACGAACGTGGACGTCGCCCTGAGCGACCAGTTCTTCGGCTGGGTCTTCGGCCTCGGAACGGGCGTCAAGATCATGAGTCCCGTGGACGTCGTGGACCGCTTCAAGGACGAGATCAAGGCGATGGGAGAGCTGTATTCCTGAACGGAAGGTATTAACGCTTATGTGACAAGATATAAGACTGTCGGAAAGGAGTTTTTTATGACAATAACGAATGAGTTGGATTCGACTTGTGGTATCTCGGATGAAGAGCTTACCCAACGTTTTAAAGAATCAATAAGGATTGATGATGAGGTCAGAAGAATTAAGGGATTGCCGGTAGCAAGGTATGATGGGCAATCGAAAAGAGCATATTTGGAATACCCTGACGGGAGGCGTGAGTATGTCGGAGAAAAATGAAATTCGTCTTCCGGAAATCATGGTGTTTGCGGGGCCT
>JAILPE010000058.1 GCA_024699645.1 Lachnospiraceae bacterium | reverse complement strand
AAAAATGAGTGTTATTTCAATGAAGCAGCTTCTTGAAGCCGGTGTTCATTTCGGACATCAGACAAGACGCTGGAACCCTAAGATGGCTCCTTACATCTACACAGAGCGTAACGGCATCTACATCATCGACCTTCAGAAGTCCGTAGGCAAGGTAGACGAAGCTTACTACGCAGTTAAGGACATTGTTGCAAACGGCGGCAAGATCCTTTTTGTAGGAACCAAGAAGCAGGCTCAGGATGCCATCAAGTCTGAGGCAGAGCGTTGCGGAATGTATTATGTTAACGAGAGATGGCTCGGTGGTATGCTTACAAACTACAAGACCATCAAGACTCGTGTAGCAAGACTTAAGCAGATCGAGAAGATGTCTGAGGACGGAACTTTTGATGTACTTCCCAAGAAGGAAGTTATCAAGCTTAAGAAGGAATGGGAAAAACTTGAGAAGAACCTTTCAGGTATCAAGGAAATGGCAAATATTCCCGATGCGATCTTTGTTGTAGATCCCAAGAAGGAAAGAATCTGTATTCTTGAGGCTCATGCACTCGGTATCCCGCTTATCGGTATTGCCGATACAAACTGTGATCCCGAGGAACTTGACTATGTTATTCCCGGCAACGATGATGCTATCCGTGCCGTAAAGCTTATTGTTTCAAAGATGGCTGATGCAGTTATCGAAGCAAATCAGGGCGTTGATGCAGGTACTCCCGCTGAAGATGGTGAGGCTGCTGAGGAAGAGACAGAGCAGGCTTGAGATTTTTTACGATCGATAACAGAATACAGAGGGAGGTTTATTAACATGGCAGCTATTACTGCAGCAATGGTTAAGGATTTAAGAGAGATGACCGGTTCGGGTATGATGGATTGTAAGAAGGCTCTTACAGAGACCGACGGTAATTTCGATGAGGCTATAGAGTATTTACGTAAGCGTGGTCTTGCACAGGCTGAAAAGAAGGCAAGTCGTATCGCAGCAGAAGGTGTTTGCGATATCTATATTTCGGCTGACAACAAGACAGGCGCTATTGTGGAAGTTAATTCAGAGACAGACTTCGTTGCAAAGAACGAGAAGTTCAGAGCATATGTGGAAGAGGTTGCACAGGCAGCTTCCGAGACAGATGCAGCAACTATCGAAGAGTTCCTTGCAAAGCCTTGGAAGTTTGATACTACCAAGACAGTTGACGAGGCTCGTGCAGCTCAGGTTGCAGTTATCGGCGAGAACCTTAAGGTTCGTCGTTTTGAGAAGTTCACAACAAACGGATTCCTTGTTAAGTACATTCATATGAACGGAAAGATCGGTATCCTTCTTGATGTTGATGCTCCCATGAATGATGCTACCGTTGAGTGCGCTAAGAATCTTGCAATGCAGATCGCAGCTATGAATCCTACTTACGTAAAGAAGGACGAGATCTCTGCAGAGACGATCGCTAAAGAGAGAGAGATCGTTGTTGACAGCTCTCTTGCAGATCCCGCATCACTTCCTAAGCCCATTCTCAATGCTGTTATCCAGGAAGCTCTTGATAACAACAAGTGGAGTAATGAAGACAAGGCAGCTTATGAAGAGCAGAAGGCAAACAAGTTCTGGTATAACTTCATGTCAAATGAAGGAATGCAGGCTCTTCGTGATATCGCAGCTACACATAAGGCTGAATATCTTGAGAACAAGATCTTTGCAGGACTTGTTGACGGTCGTTTCGCTAAGCGTCTTAAGGAAATCTGCCTTGTTGATCAGGATTATGTAAAGGCTGAGGATAAGGAAAATGTCGGCCAGTACATCGCTAAGGTTTCGAAGGATAACGGATGTGCATTCGCTGTAAACAGATTCGTACGTTTCGAGACAGGTGAAGGTCTTGAGAAGAGAAATGAGAACTTTGCAGAGGAAGTAGCAAAGCAGATGGGAAATTAATTTCCCGGTTTGGTCAAAATTACCAATCTGCTACTGCTTATTTTGGTGATTTTGCCATCTATGATTTACTTTGAATCATAATCTTTAAGTGATATAATTCAGGCACAGAGCAAAAGCCCTGTGCCTGTTTTTTTATATGTAGATTATGTCGGTGTTTACATTATTTTGATGTTTTGCCCGGTATGAGTGCATTAATTACCCGATATCACATATCCCTGAAATGGAACTGTTTCTTTCCGGAAGCATAATCCCCGACGATCTGTCCGTTTCCGAAAAGCTTATATTTGTAGGTCATGAGACCTTCGAGACCAACGGGACCTCTTGCATGGAGTTTGCCTGTACTTATGCCGACTTCGGCACCGAAACCGTAGCGGAATCCGTCTGAAAATCTTGTGGAGCAGTTACTCATCACGTTTGCCGAATCAACCATCTCCATAAAATGATCGATAGTGTTTTTATCTTCGGTGATGATACTGTCACTGTGGTGAGAACCGAATCTGTTTATATGTGCGATTGCGGCATCTACATCATCTACGAGCTTACACGAGCAAGCATAGTCAAGGTATTCTGTATGATAGTCACTGTCATCCATGAGTTCGCAGGAAATATCGTTTCCGCAAAGAGAATTGAGCTTTTCGATGAATTCCTTGTTTCCGTGAAGAGTGACTCCGGCATTTTTCATCATGGTTGCAAATTCGGGAAGGAACTTGTCGGCGATATTTTTATCGATCAGGAATGTCTCACATGCGTTACAAACAGAAGTGTATTGAGTTTTGGCATCGAGTGATATTTTAAGTGCCTTTTCGATATCGGCAGATCTGTCAATATAGACGTGACATACTCCGTCTGCGTGGCCCATAACCGGAATGGTTGTATGAGACATTATGTATTGAACAAAAGCATTTGATCCGCGGGGGATGATAAGATCGATCGAATCGCTGCAGGAGAGAAGTTCGTTAACTTCGCTGCGTTCTTCAATCTGTATGAGACATCCCCCGGGAAGGGATGCTTTATACGCCGCTGAAGAGATAACCTCCATAAGGATGCGGTTTGTGTTCTTTGTTTCGCTTCCGCCTTTAAGAACAGCACAGTTACCGCTCTTTATACAAAGAGAAGCAATCTGAACAAGTGCATCGGGACGGGATTCAAAGATAAGACATATAACACCGATAGGCACACTCACTCTGTAAAGATCGAGACCTTCGTCAAGACTTCTCGAAAGAAGAGCCTTTCCGATAGGATCGGGTAATGAGATAAGCTGGTCTATTCCGTCGACAACACCTGAAAGCTTTTTGTCGTCAAACATGAGACGTTTGATCACGGATTTGCTGAGTCCTTGATCTTCGGCAGCTTTGACATCGAGCTTGTTTGCTTCGAAGATTTTGTCTTTTTCATTTATCAAAGCATTCTTTACGGCGAGAAGAGCTCCGTTTCTGATATCTGAGCCCGTCGCAGACAGAGAAATGGCGGTTGATTTTATATTTTTAAGCTTATCCTGAAATCCCATGGTCATTAGTCTCCTTTGAAAAACTTTACCGAGTATGATAGCACAGTTTTTTGATCCAGTAAACATCAAAAAACTCAATTGATACGGGTCAGGCTTATAAGCGTAATAAAGAACGGGAGGATTGTTTTGACGGAATATAAAAAGGTAAGGATAAAAACATTGTTAAAAGCGGCAAGGAGGATACTTGTCGTTGTTTCGTTCGTGGCGGCAGGAACAATATATGTTTCTGGAGGGGAAAATGAGCAGATTTTTGTGAAAAACGACGTCAATAACGGTAGTATAATAAGGGAAGATGTGGAAGCTGTTCATGATAGGGGAGTAAATGAGAGCGGAGATCCTTCGAAAATAGGGGACTTAGTCGGTAACGAAAGCACCGGGCAAAAAGCGGACAAAGAGACAGAGGGCAAAAAAGATATAACTAAAGAAGAAAATCAGGAATCGGGGAAAGGAATAACAAAGGAAGTAAAACAGGAATCTTTGACAACGGACAACGTTAAGATTAATATTAATACAGCGGATGAAGAAGAATTGACAAAACTTAAAGGTATCGGACCGTCAAAAGCCCGTAAGATCGCGACATTTCGCGAGGAAAACGGCAGATTCGACTCCATAGAGGAATTGATGCTCGTCCCCGGTATCAAAGAAGGAACATTTTCGAAGATAAAAGATAATATAACAGTCGGTCAGATTTAGGATCATAAGCGCGGAGCTACGGTAATAATACTGCCGGACGGTTCGCAATAAGGAGAAAAGGGAAATCCGAAAGAGAGGTAAAATGGAATCAAAGATTTTGGTTGTTGATGATGAAAAGCTGATAGTTAAAGGCATAAGATACAGCCTCGAACAGGAAGGCATGGAGGTAGACTGTGCTTATGACGGGATCGAAGCTGTCAATATGGCAAAGAAGAAGGATTACGATGTGATACTGCTTGATGTCATGCTTCCCGGACTTACGGGGTATGAGGTATGCCAGAAAATCAGGGAAAAATCCGATGTCCCGATAATCATGCTTACGGCTAAGTCTGAGGATATAGACAAGATCATGGGACTTGAATACGGAGCTGACGATTATGTTACAAAGCCTTTTAATATCCTTGAGGTCAAGGCCCGTATAAAAGCGATAATCAGGAGAAACCGTCAGGGACGATCGGAAGAGACCGCAAAGAAGTCGTTTGAAGGAGCGGGGCTCAAGCTTGATGTGGAAAGCAGAAGAGTATTTGTCAGTGATGTCGAAATAAATCTTACTGCTCGTGAATTCGACATACTTGAACTGCTGGTGTTCAATCCGGATAAGGTTTACAGCAGGGAAATGCTCCTTGAGATCATATGGAAGGATGATTATCAGGGAGATGCCCGTACTGTTGATGTTCATGTACGCCGTCTGAGAGAGAAGATAGAAGAAAACCCCGGCAACCCCCAATATGTGCACACAAAGTGGGGAGTAGGGTATTATTTCCATATTGATCAGTGAAGGTCTGATCGCTCGGGTTGTACATGACGGATCGAAAAAAGTCATCGGCAGAAGGAAAAAGTGATGAGTAATGAAAAAAATTCCGGAAAATTTCGTCGATTTATAGGGAGCTTCAGGTTGAGGCTCTTTGTTACCATACTCCTGACGGGTGTCGTTTCGATCGCGGCTATGTATATTACGGCTTTGTATGTATGTAATGACAATCTGATAGAAAAAAAGGTTGACGATGCATTCGATTACTTTAACAGGACAGGTGTAAAGATCGTCAACAATATGTATATGGGCAATCCTCAAAATGCACCTCAGATATCTGAGGAATTGACGATTGCCGCATCACTTTTTGAGGGAAGGATAATCGTTGCCGACAGCGGACTTAAGATAGTTTTTGATTCTTTTTCGGCTGAACAGGGTAAAACGCTTATCTCTTATGAGGCGATCAGATCGATAAGAGGCGGCTCAAACAGATTTGTAAATATAGATAAGGAATATGCCGATATTTCCATGCCTCTCATAGACAGCGACAACACGGAAGGAGGACCTTATGTCGGGGTTCTGTCGGCTCGAATTTCACTTGGCGATGAGCTTGCCATGGTTGACAGGATGGAAAAGTATCTGCTCGTGGTGGTTATACTTTTGTCTATAGTTCTTCTTTTTATATGTTTTCTATCGGCAACGGAGTTTGCAAAACCCTTTAAAAAGATTGAAGAAAAGATCAGCCGCGTCTCAGACGGTTATATAGACGATAAGATGACGATCGGCGGATACTCCGAAGTTGAGAAGCTCTCGGATTCATTTAACGATATGCTGAGAAGAAACGAACAGCTTGAGGCTTCAAGACAGGAATTTGTTTCAAACGTGTCTCATGAGCTTAAAACTCCGATCACTTCCATAAAGGTACTTGCCGATTCGCTCATAATGCAACCTGATTCTCCACCCGAAGTTTACAGAGAGTTTCTGCATGACATAAACGAGGAGATCGACAGGGAAAACAAGATCATTTCTGATCTTCTTGAGCTTGTGAAGCTTGACCGAAAAGAAGGAAACATGCATCTTGCAACAGTCAATATCAATACAATGCTCGAAAAGATCATGAAACGATTAAGACCGATCGCCACAGCATCTCTTGTTGAGATAGTCTTTGAAAGCTACAGAGATGTTTCGGCTATGATAGACGAAGTGAAGATGAGTCTTGCACTTACCAACCTTATTGAAAACAGCATAAAATACAATAAGGAGAACGGTCGTGTAAAGGTATCGCTCAACAGCGACGGTAAATATTTCAATGTTACGATCGCGGATACCGGTATCGGTATTCCTGCCGATTCAATTGACAAGATCTTCGAACGTTTTTACAGAGTAGATAAGGCAAGAACAAGAGAGAGCGGAGGAACAGGCCTTGGTCTTGCAATCGCGAGAAGCGTGGTATTGATGCACAACGGTGCGATAAAGGTTGAGAGTGTTGAAGGTGAAGGAACAACATTTGTTGTAAGCGTTCCGATCTCTTTCAAATCGTGATAAGGGTTATCTAATCATTATTGGGGGTTACATGTCAGCGTTTAAAAGAATAGTAATTGTCCTTACAATTATGTCGTTTGTATTTGGTACAGCCGCATGTTCCGATGAACAGGTGGACTCTTTTATGATGCAGACAAATGATGATAAAGCCGATGGTTTTAAAGTATTCAGAACGGATCCGACCAGATCTGCTCTTTTGAATGAGCGTGACGAGGCGCCGGATTCAAAACTCAGTTACAGGGACCAGGTTGATATTGTCCTTAGAAAACTTGAAAGCAAACCCGAAGATGAAGGAATGATCAGCCTCAAGCCTGCCGATGTTACGGTCAGATCGGCGTATTTCGGACTTGACGGCCAATTGGTCGTCAGTTTTGAGAAAACATATAACGATATGTCGACCGTAGAAGAGCTGCTTTTGAGAGCAGGGTACGTTAAAACGCTGTGCCAGCTTGATTTCGTCGATTATGTTGAATTTAATGTTGAAGATTCACCGCTTATCCTCAGAGGAGATGTTGTGCCGGGCTTAATGAAAGGCAGCGACTTTGTCGACAATTCCGGTCAGGCGGATTATATGAGTCAGGAAGTCGAACTTACGGTGCATTTTGTTAAGAAAGACGAGCAAATGCTCGGAAGCGAGATCTACAGCGTGACATACGACGCAACATCCTCATACGAGGAACTTGTGGCCGATATCCTGGTTAAGGGTCCGGACAGTGACGATACAGATTTTATCAGAACAATACCCGATGGAACGGTCGTAAACAAGATACAATCAATCGACGGTATCGCATATATTGATGTGAATGAGGAATTCCTGAACTTCAGGGAAAATATAGGCGAAGAGCTTACGGTTTATTCGCTCGTTAACTCACTGTGTGAAATACAGGGTATCATGAAAGTCAAGATTACCGTGAATGGAACGAGTCGAAAAACTCTTGATAAGTATGGCAGGGACGGTATGCTCGAGGAGCGTCCGGAGCTCATAGTCGGTGAGAAGGCGGGTGAGGCGGACGGATAATATAAAACGGATCGTTATGAGGCCTGTAACAGTTCTGTTTGCATGTTACGTCATGGCCGTTATCGCGGATCCGGGGATCGGTCGGTTCGCAGCGGTAGGGTCGGCAGTATCGCTCGCATGTGCAATAGCAGTGCTTGTCAGGATATATAAGGGAAGAGCGGGACCCGCTTCGGTTCGGGCAACGGCATTATTTTTTACGATACCGCTTGTTCTCTTTGGAGCGACTTTAAGGTTCAAAAGTGTCACAGAACTCTCTACGCTTAAGGAAAGTCTTTTAAATCTCACAAATTCGACAGAATGTTCTTTTGACGGTATGATCACCGACATTTCTCTCGATAAAGAAAAAACAGTATATTATATGGAAGATGCAACCGTAACAGAATTTGAAAATACTGTGCACGGTTCTGTCAGAGTCACTGTCAAATCCGAATACGATACAAATATTCATGTAGGGGACAAGGCGTCGGGACACGGTAAAATACGTGCTCCGCAACCACTTTATAATCCGGGGGGCTTCGATGAAAAGTTGTATTATGAAGTGAGGGGAACAGATGCCCTGATCACGGCCGACTTTTTTGAAAAGGCGGGGGAAGTCGGAAGGATTTCGCTAAAAAGGATACTTACAGATCTCAGGATAAAAACCGTAAATGCTCTTTCGGAAAGCCTGGGCGATGATGAAGCAGGCGTTCTTGCGGCGATGCTTGCGGGTGAAAGAGGCCTTCTTGACGATGAAACGAAGGATTCTCTGGCAGCGGGAGGCATAGCGCACATACTTGCCGTTTCGGGACTTCATATATCGCTCATCGCGGGCGGTATATATACTCTTCTGATGAAACTGTTCGCCAGGAAAGCTTTGAGCAGTGTGATAACCATTGTGTTTCTTCTGTTATACGGTGTTTTTACGGGAATGCCGGTATCCGCGATGAGAGCGGTAATAATGAGCTCATGCATGTTGCTCGCAAGGGCGACGGGAAAAACATACGATATGATCAGTGCTCTTTCTGTTGCGGGTCTTTTGATCCTGATCCTTAACCCTCTGTATGTGAGAGATTCGTCTTTTATCATGTCGTTTTGCGCGGCCATGGGCGTGGCATGGGCCCGTGAGATCATTTGCGGTGCGAGGATAAAAAAGAAATGGGCGGTGAGCCTTATGTCCGTAGCAGGGATCTATCTTTTCCTTATGCCTGTTCTGATCAACACATATTATTACATAACACCGTATTCTGTCCTTATCAATCTGATCGTTATCCCGTTTATGTCGCTTCTTGTGCCCTTCGGAGGTATTTGCGTGGCTTCGATGGCACTGTTTGGAAGCGGGATATCAAGATTTGCGGGAGGAATATGTCATTATATGATCAGATCGGTTATCGGACTAAGTGATCTGATCGCGGGTCTTCCGTACTCAAAACTGATCGTCGGTCATACGGAGGAAACTGTTTTGATCGTCTATTATGCGGTGCTTTTTGCCGTACTTATCCTGGTAATGTCATTCAGAAAAAAAACGCCTATATGGGCGCTTGTGCTTTGCATAACAGTGTTCGTCAGGATCGACGGCGCTGAAACTACGGTGCATATGCTTGATGTGGGGCAGGGAGAGTGCATTTTGATAGAAGAAGGTGATGAAAACATTATTGTTGACGCGGGAAGCACAAACGTCAAAAACCTCTACAAATACAGAATAGGCCCGTTTTTAAGGTATATGGGTATAGACAGGATCGACCGTCTGATACTTACACATTCCGATTCGGATCATATGAATGCGATGGAAGACCTTATTGCGGATCCGAATATAGACGTTAAGGAGCTTGTCTGTTCTGATAATAACGAGAGCGGTTACGAAGAGGATTGTGTTTCTCTCGGATGCAACAATATAAGAGAAGTCTCGGCCGGTGATGAAATATCACTTGAAAACGGTAGCAGGATTCACGTTGTTTCTCCCAAGAGGAATGCAGGAAGCGAGGGAGCTAAGGGGAATTACGGAAAGGTTTCGGATAAAAATGACGAAAGTGTGGTATTTGAGCTCGAGACTGAGAACGTGAGAGCACTTTTTACGGGTGACTCGTCGTCGAAAAAGGAGGCCGAATATGTCTCGATGATCAAAGAACAGGATCTGCTCAAGGTGGCGCATCACGGTTCGAAATATTCGACTTCCGAAACACTTCTTGAAAAAGTGAGACCGACGGTGGGAATAGTTTCGGCTTCTGCGACAAACAGGTACGGACATCCGTCCGCGGAAACTCTTAAGAGACTCACGGAAAAAGGGTGTACGGTGTTTGCGACACCTTCGAGCGGATATATAAGAATAAGCTGTAATAAAGGAGAATTGAGAGTCTTTACGATCAGGCAAAACATGAAATTTGACACGGATATTTGAATAAGATATACTGTACTCTAAAGTTCAGAATCCGGGCCCTTATGTAACGGCTGAATTATGGAGCGGAGATTAAAGTGTCAAAAAAAACATTAAAATATATATTAAATATTGTGCTGATTTTTGCCCTTGCGGGCGGGACTCTCTTTTTCCTTTTGAGAGACAGTGAGATCAAAGTTGTATTCAGCAAGATCGGAGAAGCTAATATCTACCTGCTCATTTTGGGAGCAGTATTTGTCGTAGGTTTTGTTTGCACCGAATCTGTCATAATAAGATATATACTGTTTAACCTGAAGCAAGGGATAAGCATGTTTAAATGTGTGCTTGTCTCGCATGTCGGGTTCTTTTTCTGCGGTATAACTCCCGGAGCTTCGGGCGGTCAGCCCATGCAGGTGTTTTACCTCGCCAAGTATGGAGTGGATCCTCTTATGGGTACGCTTGTTATAGCGGTCGTAACGATCTGCTATAAGGTTACGCTCGTACTTCTCACAATTGTGTTCCTGGTGATAAGACCTTCGGCCGTGTTCGAGGCGATCGGAAGCGTTCCGATCCTGTTTGTGGTTGGTGTTATCATTATCCTGTCTCTTATTGTATTCCTCGGATTGTGTGTTTATAAGACTTCAATAGCCTTCTTTATCATTTCAAAAGTGATCTCGTTCGGAGGAAAGATAAAGCTTATCAAGAATCCCGACAGAACTCTTTCAAAGGCGATCCATTCGATCCGTGGGTATGAAAAAGCATCAAGGTTCGTAAAAAAACATCCCGGGATGATCGGCGGATGCATGCTTCTTACTTTGGTACAGAGATTGCTGTATTTCTCAGTTACATTTATAGTGCTTTCGGCACTTCATCTTGATCCTAACTGGCTTGATGTTGTAGCATATCAGCTTGTTCTTGCGCTTGCGGTCGATGCACTTCCTCTTCCCGGAGCGAGCGGTGCCAACGAAACGGTGTTCCAGCTGCTTTACGGCGCCCTTTATGCCGATGTGGCGGTTTCGGCCGTTATATTGAATCGAGGCATTACTTATTACTTTATGATGCTGTTTACGATGACCCTTTCCATAGTGGCTCACGTAGTGAGCTTAAGGATAGAAAAAAAGGACATAAGCAAAGAGGCACATGCCAAAAAGGTTCATGTGTTTACGCGGTATGTTAAAGATCATGTTGTAAAAGATGGTGGGGATGACACCGAATCATACATTACAAAAGAAAGATCGGAGGCAGAATAGTCTTATGATAGGGTTTTATAATTACACGGTAGTATTTACTTATTTGAGCGTTGTATCGGCATGTATGTCTGTTTATTTTGCATTCGGGGGAAATATTAAGTGGGCGATCCTTGGTATCGTGATATCGGGACTGTGCGACATGCTTGACGGTCCGGTGGCAAGAACAAAGAAAGACAGGAGTGAAACTGAAAAGAAATTCGGAATTCAGCTCGACTCACTCTCTGATGTTATTGCTTTCGGTGTGGCACCTGCATGTGTAATATATAATATTGCGGTTCATTGTTCCTCGTCCGGAGTCGGGGTGCTTAAGGTCATAGCTGCCGTTGCCGGTATCGCGCTTCTTATCTGCGCGATAATCAGGCTTGCATTCTTCAATGTTTCGGAAGAAGAGAGACAGTCTATCGACGGAAATAAGCTTCGTGATTCATACAGAGGACTTCCGGTGACAAACGTTTCTCTTATATTTGCGATCGCATCGCTCAGCTCGTATTTCATCGAGGGTAATGCATTTGTTATCACTATGATCGTTGTGACCGCGCTTACTGCATTTTTCTACGTACTTGACTTTAAGATGGTCAAGCTTCACGGTAAAATGCTGATCGTGATCGGTGGATTCGGATTTGTGGCTTTGCTTGGAGTATTATTTTCACCACTTGCAGGTTTCTGAGATTGCAAAGCCTGAAAGAATATGAGATACAGGGCTTGTAAAGGCTTAGGGGATATGAGATACAGGAATCGCAAAGCCTGAAAGGAGAAGGATATGAGATATAGGGATCGTAAGGGTAATGTTTATATTGTCGAATCCGGACAGGAGAGAACTCTCGAATTTTTATACGGCACGTTTCCGGGCAGGATGATCCTGAAAATAATGACAAGCAGACCTATTTCGAAAATAGTGGGTTTGTGGCAGAATCTTCCTTTCTCTGGTCTTTCCATTGACAGCTTTATAGTTAACAACAATATACGGATGAAGGATTATATCCCCCAAAAATACGGTTCATTCAATGAATTCTTTATCAGAAAGATTAGAAAATCGAGACGTCCCATATGCAGCGACGAGAAGGCACTGATCTCGCCGAGTGACGGAAAAGTACTTGCATACAGGATAAAAGATGATCTGAGTGTAAAGATCAAAAACAGAACATATACATTAAACGAATTGTTTGATTCGGACGAGGTAACACAGGAATTTATGGGCGGATTCCTATATGTGATAAGGCTTACGGTTGACAATTATCACAGATATTCCTATGTTGACAGCGGAATGAAGGCCGAAAACCACTTTATAAAAGGAAAGCTTCATACCGTTAATCCGATCGCACTTGAGAATGCTCCCGTATTCCATGAAAATTGCAGGGAATACACGGTGATCGAAGGCGATAATCTCGGCAAACACGTAATGATGGAAGTCGGCGCGATGCTCGTCGGAAAGATCGTAAATCATCATGGTGCCGGAAGGGTAAAGAGAGGAACCGAAAAAGGCTACTTTATGTTCGGTGGATCGACGATCGTTTTGCTGACAAAAAAGGATGTTGTTCCCGACAATGATATATTGTTCAACACACGTCAGAATATAGAAACCATCGTTAAACTCGGAGAGCAGATAGGACATAAATCTTAAAGTTCCGGATAAAATGGACATCGGCCGTAAAGAGGGCAGGGGTTAGACTTGAAGACTATTGTTGAAGACATAAAAAAGCAGGAGCTCAGAAAGATATATCTTCTCTCCGGGAGTGAGACTTATCTTGTGAGACACTGTGTCCGGATGCTAAAGAAAGCAGCGCTCGGTTCGGATGAAGAAGCAGATATGAACTTCACGTCCTATAACGAGCAGAACTTTGATTTTAAAGCTTTTTATGACACCGTTTCAACGGTACCTTTCCTTGCGGCTTACAGGGTGGTTTTACTCGAAGGTTGCAAGATAGGGGATGAAATAGACACTTTTGTGAGCATGCTCGACGAAATGCCGCAGACAACGCTCATAATCATGGTCGAAAAGAGCATTGACAAAAAAACAAAGCTTTATAAAGCAGTAGCTAAACACGGTTATGTTTGCGATCTTTCCGAGCTTACCGGACAAAACCGAATAGATTTTATCGTTAGGGAGCTGAATAAATACGGTAAAGGCGTTACGGGCTCCGTAGCAGCATATTTTGCCGAGAATGTCGGCGGAGATCTCTACAATCTTATGAATGAGGCACATAAAGTAGCTTCGTATGCGGGTGACAGGGATCACATAACAAAAGCTGATATAGATGAGGTCTGCATCATGCAGACGGAGAACAGGATATTCGACCTTATCGGAGAGATAGCCGCAAAACGCGGTGAACGTGTTATGGGGATCTGTGCCGATCTGATGTATTTGAAAGAAAGTCCGATGAGGATACTGAGGTTGCTCGCTAATGAATACCTCAGACTGGCTACTTTGGTCGAGCTTAAGAATAAAGGGTTGTCGGTTGCTTCCATTGCTCAGGAGACGAAGACACCCGACTGGCTTGTGAAAAAAAGGCTGAATCTTATCTCGGGTATGGATTCCAAAATGATCAGACACGCCGTTGAACTTATAGGAGATACGGAGCAACAGATCAAAAGCGGAGATATCGATATACAAACAGGACTTGAAATAATGCTTGCAGATTTGTCGTGTGTGTAGTAATATAGTGAAGTCGTAGCGCCGAGAGGTGCACGAAGATTTGTGACTTGGAGTGGTATCGAAGTGGTCATAACGGCCCTGACTCGAAATCAGGTAGGCGGCAACGTCTCGTGGGTTCGAATCCCACCCACTCCGCTCTAAAGCCTGTGCAAACGCGCAGGCTTGCTTTTTTTTCGTTGTTATAATAAAATCTATAGATTATAAAACCCAAATCTGTGATATAAGGTGTTGTAACAGGATTCGGGTGTTAAATTAAGGCTTGAAAGGTGGAGATTATATGGGGGAAATGATCTTTAACACTGATATACCCGAGGATTTCACGGAACCTGAAAAACTATATGATATCCTTGTGCAAAAAATCAGAAAGTATCATCCTTCTTCTGATCTGTCCGTTATCGAAAAGGCCTATAAAATGGCTAGCGAGGCTCATAAAGACCAAAAGCGTAAATCGGGAGAGCCTTATATAATACATCCTCTTTGTGTTGCCATCATTTTGGCTGAGCTGGAACTGGACATGGAAAGTATCGCAGCAGGCCTACTGCATGATGTTATAGAAGACACTTCTATCGAAGAAAAAGATATTGAAAAGAATTTCGGAACTGAGATCACCCTGCTTGTTGACGGCGTTACCAAGCTGACAAATCTTAATTATTCCACGGATAAAGTTGAACTGCAGGCTGAAAATCTCAGAAAAATGTTCCTTGCCATGGCGAAGGATATCCGTGTTATCCTGATAAAGCTTGCCGACAGGCTGCACAATATGCGTACCATGCAATATCAAAAGCCGAACAAGCAGTACGAGAAATCCAAGGAAACAATGGATATATATGCGCCGATCGCTCAAAGACTCGGTATTTCAAAACTCAAGATCGAACTGGACGATCTTTCACTCAAGTATCTGGAACCGGTTGTTTATAACGAACTTTCCGAGAAAATCAAATCTAAGCTCGCCGAAAAAGAAAACTTTATAAATGAGATAGTCGATGAGGTCGCTTATCATATAAAGCAAGCGAATATCCCGGCAAAAGTTAACGGACGTGTCAAGCATCTTTTCTCGATATACAGAAAGATGGTTACACAAAATAAAACGCTCGACCAGATATATGATCTTTTTGCCGTAAGGATCATCGTCGGCAGCGTTAAAGACTGTTATACGGCGCTTGGTGTTATCCATGAGATGTACAAACCCATACCGGGACGTTTCAAGGACTACATAAGCATTCCCAAGCCCAACATGTATCAGTCGCTTCATACAACGCTTATTAGCTCAAAGGGACAACCCTTCGAAATACAGATAAGGACCGAGGAAATGCATAAGACCGCGGAATATGGTATCGCGGCGCATTGGAAATACAAGGTTGATCCAGAAGGAAAGATGACCCCGGACTCGGAGGAGGAGAAGCTCACATGGCTTCGACAGATCCTCGAGTGGCAGAGAGATCTGTCAGACAACAAGGAATTCCTTATGCTGCTTAAGGATGACTTGAATCTGTTCTCGGACAGTGTATTCTGCTTTACACCTTCAGGTGAGGTTAAGAATCTTACGGTCGGCTCAACGCCAATAGACTTCGCTTACAGCATCCATAGTGCCGTCGGTAACAAAATGGTCGGCGCCAGAGTAAATAACAAGCTTGTAACGTTTGATTATGAGATACAGAACGGTGATCAGATAGAGATCATAACTTCGCAGAACTCAAAAGGGCCTTCAAGAGACTGGCTTAAGCTTGTCAAAACAACTCAGGCCAAGAATAAGATCAACCAGTGGTTTAAAGCCGAGTACAAGGAAGAAAACATCGAAAAAGGAAAAGAGCTTGTTGCAAACTATTGCAAGCTCAAAGGAATAGTTCTTTCCGACATCACAAAAGCCGAATATATCGATGTGATCATTCATAAATACGGATATCGTGATATGGATGCTATCTATGCCGCGATCGGACACGGAGGATTAAAAGAAGGACAGATCGTATCGAGACTTAAAGAGGAATACGACAAGCAAAACCGTAAGGAAGTCACCGATGAGAAAGTCCTTGAGACGATCGCCGAGATAACTCAGGAAAAGAAGGCTATTCTGGCTTCGAAAGGAAGTATTATCGTTCAAGGCATTAATGACGTTGCCGTACACTTCTCTAAGTGCTGTTCACCTGTTCCGGGTGATGAGATCGTGGGTTATGTAACACGAGGCAGAGGAGTTTCAATCCACAGAACTGATTGTATCAACATCATTAACCTGTCGGAAGAAGAACGGATGAGGCTCGTACCGGCTGAGTGGAATGAAACCAAAAACAAAGCGGGTTCCGAACTGTTTACGGCAGAGATCAACATATATTCCCGCAACAGAGCAGGAGTATTGCTTGATATATCGAGAGTACTTACTGAGAATGATATCGTTATTTCTTCGATGAATGTCAGAACGAGTAAGCAGGGAACCGCGACGATCACGATAGGATTTGATATACCGGATACGGGCATGCTTCAAACCATTATAGGAAAGCTTAGAAATATCGAGGGTATCATTGACATTGAAAGATCGATGGGTTAAATCTCGGGATCAAGTTTTGCGTGGCTTTTAAACACGCGGGTTTACAATTGAGTGAAAGGAGAGGGAAAATGAAGGTCATTAGAAGAACGGTCGGGGAAGTGGAAACAAATTGCTATATAGTGGTCAACGAAAAACTCGGTGAATGCTTTGTGATCGATCCGGGCGATGATGAGGAAATTATAATCGAAGCCATTGAGGATTCGAAAGCCGTTCCAAAGGCTGTCCTTCTCACTCACGGGCATTTCGATCATATTTACGGTGTAGAGAGTATTGTAAAAAAGTACGGGATAGAGGTATATGCGTCGGAAAAGGAAGCTCCTCTTCTTGCAGATCCGGAATTGAACTGCTCCGCTTACTACGGACGTGATGCCGTTGTGATACCGGAGAATTATATCGAAGACGGAGATGTTTTTGAGGTGGCCGGTTTTAAGATAAAAGGAATAAATACCCCGGGGCATACGAAGGGAAGTATGTGCTTCTACCTTGAGGATGAGGGGATTCTGTTTTCGGGCGATACACTTTTCAAAGGCAGTGTAGGCCGTACAGATCTGCCTACGGGCAACACTCATCTGTTGCTTGAATCAATAAGAGACAAGATCGTTGTGCTTCCGACTTCAACGAAGATCTATCCGGGACACGGCCCCGAGACAGAGCTTGATTATGAAAAGAGGAATAATTCGTACATGTACGGAGACAATTGGATGGAATGAGACAGGTTGGCGATAAGATCAGGATCAGTGCATACGATCCATTGATGGAGGATGATATTTTTCCGCTTCTTCTTTCGTTCTTTCCGGACAAAGATGCGGGAGGCAGTCTTGAAACCGATATTACTTTTGATGACGGTAAAGTAAGGGCGAAGACGGTGTTTACACCTGCGGGATCACCGGATAATGTGCGTGAGGAAAGCGAAGAGGTAAAAGGGCCGGACAAAGAGGCAAACGGATCGAAAAAAGATGTAAACGGACCGGACAGGGAAGATTCGGGGTTAAAGAACGACCCGAATGCGTACAGACGGGAACTGAGGAAAGAAGTTGCCAGGGTTGTATATCTGCAGATCGTAAAGCTCACGGGCAAAAAGCTTCCTTGGGGAATGCTCACCGGAGTCAGACCGACAAAACTCGTATTGGAACGGCTTGAGCAGGGACTCGGAATGCATGCGACATACCTGATGGACAGATTTTGCGTTACGCAGGAAAAGGCAACGCTTGCGGTCAGGGTTGCCCATAAAGAGTATACGCTGATAAATGATATAGATTATAAGAACGGTTTCAGTCTGTATGTCGGAATACCGTTTTGCTCAAGTATATGCAATTATTGCACTTTCGGAGCACATCCTCTTTCAAGGTTCGGACAGTATGTTGAACCGTATTTGGAGGCGCTTGCGAAAGAGATAAGGGAAACATCCCGCTTGATGAAAAAACGACTTGATTCGGTATATGTCGGCGGAGGTACACCGACCATACTTTCATCCGCGCAGCTCAAGTGGCTTATCGATCTGATCAAAGAAAGCTTTGATATGAGTGCTGTGAGGGAACTCAGCGTCGAAGCGGGCAGACCGGACAGTATCACGGAAGAAAAGCTCAGAGTGCTTAAGGACAGCGGAGTTACGAGGATATCCATAAATCCGCAGTCAATGGTTGAAAGAACATTAAATACTATCGGACGGGCTCATACACCGGGACAGATAACGGAAGCGTTTAGAGCAGCGAGAGCATGCGGGTTCGATAACATAAATGCGGATATAATTGCGGGACTGTCGGGGGAAACGCCCGAAGACTTCGCATACACGCTCGGGCAGCTCGAAAAGCTCGCACCGGAATGCCTGACCGTTCATACACTTGCGCATAAGCGTGCGGCGCGACTTACGACAAGCCCTCAAATGTACGAAGGACTTGAGGCAAAAGGTGTAAAGGAAATGGTCGAGGCGGGAGCCGTTTGGGCGAAAGAGCACGGGATGGAGCCGTATTATCTGTACAGGCAGAAGAACATGACCGAGAGCCTTGAAAACATCGGTTATTCACTTCCCGGAAAGGAATGTCTCTACAATATCCTTATCATGGAAGAAAGGCAGATGATATTGGCGCTTGGTGCCGGAGCATCTTCGAAATTTGTAAGGGATTGTGCCGAGCGCTTCGAAAGGGTAGAGAACGTTAAGTCCGTTAAAGATTACGTCGAACGGATCGATGAAATGATAGACAGAAAACGCAGATACATAGAGGAGTATAACATCGAGGTTTGAAAGGAGTTGCGGAATGCTCAGTGACAAGCAGGAGCTTTTAGATCTTTTTGAGATTAAATCGGCATTTAAAGAAGATATTGTTGATGCGCTCAATCATGGCAGGCTGGTGTCTAATCTCGCATATTGTCTTGCCAGAGAGCTTTCATATCCCGAAGAGTTCTGTCATAAGATGGGTGATGCCGGTATGCTCCACGATATAGGAAAACTTCAGCTCGGTGAATACCTGTACGGCAGACGTACCAATGCCCTCAAGATCGAGGAGATCAAGTATGTCAGGATGCATCCGACCCTCGGATACAAATTCCTTACCGAGAATAATATCGGCGATGAAAATTTCAGACTGTTTGTCCTGCATCATCACGAAAATTATGACGGTTCGGGATACCCGGACAACATAAAGGGCGATGATATCCCGGATGGTTCGAAGATACTGCGTGTATGCGATGTATATGCGGCATTGACATCCGAACGTCCATACAGACCGGCATTTGATAAAAATACTGCGATGGAACTTATGATCGATGAAGTAAAGAACTTTGACATGAGAGTTTTTCTTGCTTTCATGCGTGTTGTTCATAACGATGATTTTGCTGAAATAGAAGAATATACGGAAAGCATCAACAGGAAGGTTATAGAGAGCCGAAAAGATAATCAGGAAGAGATCAGATTGTCTTCAATATGTGAAGAATAATTCTTGACAAGGTTCTAAACCGTGAGTATAATGTTTTTCGTGTGTGAATGGATTGAGATCATACGGTCTGATCCGGATCGCGTGATTGGAATATAAATTAACACGAAGGAGGTGTTATCATGGGAGCAATCTGCCCGAAGAACAGAACGTCTAAAGCAAGACGTGACAGCCGTCGTGCCAATTGGAAAATGACCGCCCCTGCCCTTGTTAAGTGCAGCAAGTGTGGAGCACTTATGGTACCTCACAGGGTATGCAAGGCTTGCGGTTCATACAACAAGAAGGAGATCATTGCCAAGGAGGCATGATAGTCCGTTTTTAAGACAGCAAGACGGAGTGCGTAGCACTCATTATGATCCGGCATCCATCGGTTGCCGGATTTATTTTTTCAGGAGTTATCATGTACGTTAAGGATGAGATTATTGATGATCTGTTCTTTGAACGTTCGGCAAGAGCCGTCTGTTCATCTGCGGACCCTCGGGACGTGATTTTCTTCGATATAGAGACGACAGGGTTGTCTCCGTCGAGATCAGGCCTGTATATGATAGGGTGTTTGTTTATTGACGGGGATCATGCTGTTCTCAGACAGTTTTTCGCAGATGACCGTGAAGATGAAAAGAAGGCTCTCGATTCTTTTTCAAAACTACTTGAAACAAGGAGCCGGATCGTACACTTTAACGGATCGACTTTTGATGTGCCTTACATGAAAACCAAATATGAACAGCATGGTTCTGACGATCCTTTTTCGGGGAAAAAAGGGTTTGATCTCTATAGGATTTTGATGCCGCTCAAGAGGATACTCTCACTCGAATCGATGAAACAGAAAGCACTTGAAGAGTTGTGCGGTCTCTATAGAGAGGACAGATATACCGGAGGTGAACTGATCAAGCTGTATAAAGAGTATCAAAAGAAAGTACTTTTAAACAGAACGATCGGCGCAGAAGAGGAACCGGGTGAAATCACGGATATGCGCAGAGTGCTGTTCCTTCATAACAGAGATGACATGAAGGGAATGCTCACCATTTCCAATCTTATCGGAATTGTTTCGTTTGTTTCGGGAGGTTTTTCGGTCACCGGTTCGCAACCATGTGAAGACGGTCTCACTGTATTTATCAGACCGGAAAGAGAAATGCCTGAATGGGCGTTAAAAGGAAAAAGTTTTTTGAATCTTTTTGATCACGCACAAAACGGTGGATTAAGGATAGATCTGCAATACGTAAAGGGCAGGATGAGGCTTTTTATGAAGGACTTTCGGGATCATTATTATATTCCGTCTCAGGATATGGCAGTACATGTGTCGGTTGCCGATTTTATGGGAAGTCATGACAAGAAAAGAGCAACACCCGCGACGTGCTATGTACCCTGCGAGGGAACGTTTTTGACGATCGATGAGAAAGATCTTCCTGAGGGATTTCCGGTCATCAAACGGGAGTATACGGACAGAGTAGTTTCGGTAAGGGCGCAGGATGTGACAAATGAAGTTTTAAAAGCCGCTGTAATGCATATGATCCAAAGAAACAAAGACAATCGGTGCACTTGATATTTATTTGTTAACATAGTAAAATTATGTAGATTGTGCAAACAGGAAAAGGGGAAAACGAAAAATCGACGCAATTTTGGAAGAGGACAGTAGAGGAGTTTACAGATGAGGCCCAGTATGGACATTATCCACATTCGGGATGAGGGATTTGTTAAAAAATATCTTAGCGGATTTATCAGGGCATGGACTGTAGCAGCCATGCTTGTTGCGCAGTTCGCTTTCATATTTGTGCTCGCGATATTTTTGTCGAGGTACGGTCTTTATGTATATCTTGTCGTTGAGGTCGTACTGATCCTTATAGTATGCAGTCTTATAAACAAACGTACGGATGAGAGCTTCAAGATCGGATGGCTGATACTGATAAGTGTGCTTCCTATCGCAGGTGTGCTTATGTACCTTGTTTGGGGCAGAAGTTCGGTGTTCAGGAAGATCAGAAAAAAGCATATGAAGTATTCCGGAATGGTTAAATCTCAGGTCGGAAACGAAGTGGACACTCTTGAAATGTTTTCAAAGGAGAATGCGAAACATTCGGGAATCTGCAAATTGCTTACATCGGAAGGATATCCGGTATACAAGAACAACAGACTGACGTACTACTCAAGCGGGGAAGATGCGTTCGCCGCTGTTCTTGAGGATATAGTCGAGGCTAAAGAGTTCATATTCCTCAGCTTCTTTATCGTTGCAGAGGGAGCTCTTTGGGAGAGCATCAAACCTATACTTACCGAAAAAGCCAAATATGGTGTAAAGATAAGGTTTTTATATGATGATTTCGGTTCGATGTTCAGAACGGACAAGTATTTTTGGAAAGAACTGACAGACGTCGGAATAGAGGTTGCCGCATTTAACCCGGTGCACAAGTATCTCGACAAGCTGTACAAGAACTTCAGGAGCCATCAAAAGATCATTGTCATAGACGGTACCATAGGATATACGGGCGGTTTTAATCTTGCGGATGAGTACGTTAACGCGCTCGAGAGATTCGGACACTGGAAGGATAACGGTCTCAGGATCGAGGGAGACGGTGTTTGGGGATTGACGACGTTGTTCCTCGAAATGTGGGGGATGACCACGGGAAAGCCGGACGAGGACATCAATATATATAGGCGCAGAGCCTCTGCCGAAAGCAATGTGTACTGCGTTCCGTTTGCGGACGGCCCTGACAATATCGAAAGTACTCCGGTTCCTTCGGCGATAAAGCATCTTATTTATACGGCTTCGAACTATCTTTACATCACTACGCCTTATCTGGTAGTGGGAGATGAGATAGTCAATGCTTTGGTAGATGCAAAAAAAAGAGGTGTTGATGTGAGGATCATAACACCTGCGATACCGGACAAAAAATTTGTGTTTGCACTGACAAGGCTCGGATACGGAAGGCTCCTTGCAGCGGGGATCAGAGTATATGAGTATACGCCCGGATTTATCCATGCAAAGAGTTACATCACCGAGGGCTTCGGTTTGCTCGGTACGGTAAATCTCGACTACAGAAGTCTGTATCTTCACTACGAGTGTGAAGTCGCCGTTTTTGACGACGAAACGATAGGGCAGGTCAAAGAAGATGTGGAACATACTTTTGAACTGTCAAAAGAAGTAACGCTTGAAGAATGGAACAACAGGCCGTTTACCGAAAAGCTGAAACAGAAATTTTTGGCACTTTTTTCGAGTCTGTTGTAAAAAATCGAATATACAGCATCTTTTATGGCGGAAAGGCGGACATATGTTATGTACATGTAAGCATTGTTACAAAAGTTTTATGAGCAGAACATATACTTCCGTATGTGAGGACTGTAAGGAAATTGACAGAGAAATATTTGAGAAGATCAAAGATTACCTTACCCGTTATCCCAACAGTAATGCAATGCAGGTGGCAGAGGGACTCGGGATCAGGGCTTCTCTTGTATTGAGATATATAGACGATGGAGATCTTGTGATATCAAAGGGTCATTTTGAGAGCCTTTGACTCAGAGGGAACATATGCGACAAACAATTCACGCGGGAAGGCAGTGTACCGGATGATTTCTTACTTAAGGGGAATGGTTTATGAGCATGACGGTGGAACCGTCATTGTGGATGTGAACGGTGTCGGTTATGAGGTTAATGTAACGAATGCACTGGCCTCATACCTGCTTTCTTCGGACGGTGAAGTTGAGCTGTATGTACACACTCATTTCTCAGATTCGGGAGCGGCGCTGTACGGATTCCTTTACAGGGATGAGCTTGCGGTCTTTAAGAATCTCATCACTGTGAGCGGGATCGGCCCAAAGGGTGCGATGAGCATCCTGTCGACGTTTTCTGTAAGAGATCTTTTTATGAGAGTCGCAGCCGAGGATGCGAAATCAATCTCGACGGCTCCGGGGATCGGTGCGAAGACAGCCCAGAAGCTTGTTATAGAGCTTAAGGATAAATTCAGACTGATGGCTGTAACATATAAAGATATCGAGTCTGATAACGAAGAGGCTTCGGAAAAACACGAAGAGACAAGACATGAGCTTATGAAAGCAGAAGCAGCCGAAGCGCTTATGGCACTCGGTTATTCGAAACAGGAGGCAAAGACGTCGATCGGAAAGGTTGAGATCGATGAATCAATGACTGTCGAGGAGCTTATCAAAGAGGCACTCAGGGCACGTAAGGGCTTTTGATGTCGTAGTGCGAAAAAGGAAGATATAAAAACAGATCTGTATACGGTCTGACAGAATACGTTCGCCTTTTGCGAACAGGACTTGGATGGAGACGTTATGCCGAAGAGGATGATAACGACACAATTTACGGAAGAAGATGTCGGTGTGGAGACAGGCCTCAGACCGAAGCTTTTGAACGATTATATCGGTCAGAAGAAGGTTAAGGACAACCTCAGTGTGTATATTCAGGCAGCGCTTGCAAGGCATGCAACACTTGACCATGTTTTGCTTTTCGGGCCTCCGGGTCTCGGAAAGACAACGCTTGCCGGCATAATCGCCGCCGAAATGGGTGCGGGTTTTCGAACTACGTCGGGTCCCGCTATAGAAAAACAGGGAGATATGGCGGCAATCCTCAATGAGTTAAAGGAAGGCGAAGTCCTTTTTATAGACGAGATTCACAGATTGAGCCGCCAGGTGGAAGAGTTACTATACTCGGCGATGGAAGACTATTACATAGACATTATCATCGGAAGCGGTGCGTCGGCCAAAACCATCAGGCTTGATATTCCGCATTTCACGCTCGTCGGTGCGACTACGAAGGCCGGAATGCTTTCGGCGCCCCTCAGGGACAGGTTTGGGATAGTGAGCAGGCTTGATTTTTATACGGTTGATGAGCTGATCACCATCATAAAGAGGTCATCGGCACTCTTGAAGATCGAGATCGATGAAGAAGGTGCCCTTGAACTTGCTCGCAGGTCACGCGGAACACCGAGACTTGCCAACAGGTTTTTGAAGAGGATCCGTGACTTCGCTCAGGTGAGGTTTGACGGAAAGATCACAGCTAAGGTAGCCAAGGAAGCGCTTGATATCATGGAAGTGGATCCGATAGGGCTCGACAACACCGACAGGTCTGTGATCGAGACGATGATCAGGCAATTTGGCGGCGGTCCCGTCGGGATCGATGCAATTGCTACCACGATCGGTGAAGATCCGGGTACGATAGAAGATGTATATGAGCCGTACCTGCTGCAGACCGGACTTATTGCACGTACACCCAGAGGAAGGATAGTAACGGCAGAAGGATATAAACATTTTGGGCTGAAACCGCCCGTAAAATAAAGGATCGGAGAAGAAAGAAAATGTACAAGATTGTTTTTAAGAAAAAACTTAATCCAACAGTAACGCTTATGGAGATCCATGCGCCGCTCGTTGCCGCAAAGGCGGAGCCGGGGCAGTTCATAATCCTCAGAGTAGATGAGGAAGGTGAGCGTATACCGCTTACGGTTGCAGATTATGACAGAGAAAAGGGAAATGTTACGATCATTTTCCAGATCGTAGGCGCAACAACAAGAAAGCTTGACGAAAAGAACGAAGGGGATTCAATACAGGATTTTGTCGGACCACTCGGTCGCGCTACCCACACGGAGGGGATTAAGAAGGTAGCCGTTGTCGGCGGTGGTGTCGGATGTGCGATCGCGCTTCCCGTAGCAAAGAAGTTCCACGAACAGGGAACGCATGTTACTTCCATCGTTGGATTCAGAACCAAAGACCTTTTGATACTTGAGGACGAGTTTAGGGCAGCGAGCGATAACTATATAATCATGACAGATGACGGCAGTTACGGCGAGAAAGGTCTTGTTACGGCGGCTCTTGAGAAGCTCATTGAGGCAGGAGAAGAGTTTGATGAGGTTATTACGATCGGACCTCTTATCATGATGAAATTTGTTTGCGGCGTAACAAAGAAGTATAATATCAAGACGGTTGTCAGCATGAACCCGATCATGATAGACGGAACCGGTATGTGTGGCGGATGCAGACTTACTGTTGGCGGAGAGACCAAGTTTGCGTGCGTTGACGGACCGGAGTTTGACGGACATCTCGTTGATTTTGATGAGGCAATGAGCAGAGGCGCGATGTATAAAGAATTTGAGCGTCATGCATATGAGGAGACATGTAATCTGTTTGCGCAGAAAGCATAAAGATCGTGCAACGCATGATGCTCATTCTGTGAAATATGACAGCGATAAAATGTATCGCAGCGTTACCCTGAAAACGCTCAGTGCTTTGACGGGGAAAGATCGATAGGGAGTAAAAGCTCTCATACTTATAGATAACACAAGGAGTTAGGGGAATACAGCTATGGCTAATATGTCACTTAAAAAGAACGAGATGCCTGTTCAGGCACCCGATGTGAGAAATAAGAATTTTAAAGAGGTTGCACTCGGATATACTCTTGAGATCGCACTCGATGAGGCAACGAGATGTCTCAATTGCAAGAAGCCTCTATGCATACAGGGATGTCCTGTAGGTATCAACATTCCGGGATTTATTGAAAAGATAAGGGAGAAGGATTTTGAGGGCGCTTATGAAGTAATCTCTATATCGAGTTCACTCCCCGCAGTCTGTGGACGTGTGTGTCCTCAGGAAAAGCAGTGTGAATCAAGGTGCGTAAGAGGTGTCAAGGGTGATCCCGTCGGGATCGGAAGACTTGAGCGTTTTGTTGCCGATCTTCATAATGCAAATAAAGCAGGCAAAGAAGAAAAAGCCGTTGAGCCCACAGGAAAGAAGGTCGCTATCGTCGGTTCGGGTCCTTCCGGACTTACATGTGCGGGAGACCTCGCAAAGAAGGGTTACAGAGTTACCGTCTTTGAAGCTCTTCATACGGCAGGCGGTGTGCTTGTTTACGGAATCCCTGAGTTCCGTCTCCCCAAGGATATCGTAAAGGGTGAGATCGAAGGACTTAAGAGCATAGGCGTTAAATTCGAAACAAACGTTGTCATCGGTAAGTCTATCACCGTAGATGAGCTTTTTGATAACGGATTTGAAGCAGTGTTTATCGGATCGGGCGCAGGACTTCCCAGATTTATGAATATTCCCGGAGAGAACCTTAAAGGTGTTTACTCCGCTAATGAGTTCCTTACACGTATCAATCTCATGAAGGCTTACAGAGAAGTCAATGATACACCTGTTATGAGAGCTAAGAAGGTAGCTGTTGTCGGTGGCGGAAACGTTGCTATGGATGCCTGCAGATGCGCAAAGAGGCTCGGAGCCGAGGAAGTATATATCGTATACCGCAGATCGCTCGATGAGCTCCCCGCAAGACGCGAAGAAGTTGAGCATGCTATGGAAGAGGGTATCATCTTTAAGCTTCTTAACAATCCTGTTGAGATCATAGGTGATGATACAAAGAGCGTATGCGGAATGAAATGCATTGAGATGGAACTCGGTGAGCCTGATGCGTCAGGCAGAAGAAGTCCCGTTGAAAAGGCAGGATCTGAGTTCGTACTTGATGTTGACTGCGTCATAATGGCTATCGGTACTTCACCCAACCCGCTCATTAAATCCACAACTAAGGGGCTTGATATCAACAAGAGAGGCGGTATCATCGTCAATGAAGACGGACTTACGTCACGTGAACATGTTTATGCGGGCGGTGATGCGGTAACAGGCGCAGCAACGGTAATACTCGCTATGGGTGCCGGAAAGACTGCTGCGGCAGCTATTGACGAGGAGCTTTCAAAGCAGGCATAAGCGTTAAGAATATGTGTAAAAAACGACACGAATTCGTTTGGAATGAAAGACACATTCTTAATATGTATCGTACGGAGAAATAATTTGAACATTTATCTTATAGGAATGCCCGGCAGCGGAAAAAGTACGGTCGGGCGAAGGCTTTCGGTGGTAATGAGCCTGCCTTTCATCGATTGTGATGAAGAATTCAGGGTCGTTACAGGCAGAGAGCCTTCTGATTTTATTGCTTCTGAAGGTGAACCGGCATTCAGGGATGTTGAAAGCCGGATACTTAGAAAGTTATCTGAAAAGAACGGGTTTGTAATAGCAACCGGAGGAGGCGTGATCACGCGCGAAGAGAACCGAAGGGTGCTTAAAGAAACAGGAAGGGTCATATACATAAAAAGAGATCTTGCGGATCTTCCGGTTGAAGGAAGAATATTGTCGGTCAGAAACTCTGTTGAATCGCTTTTTGAAAAAAGACGTCCTTTCTATGAGGAAACGGCTGAAATAACGGTTGAAAGCGGGCAGATCGACGCGATGATCGCGAGGATACTGGAATTACTGAAATAATGTATTGTAAATGACCCGGTCATTTGAACGAATGAACTAAAGCAGCAAAAGAGGATTGTAGAATGAAAATTATCGTCATTGGATGCGGAAAAGTCGGACTTGCACTTGTAGAGCAGCTTAACAGCGAAGGACACGAGATCACGGTTATCGACAATGATGCGGACAGACTTAAGTCGGCATTATCGAACCTGGATGTAATGACGCTTGTCGGAGACGGAACAAGTTATACCAATCTCGTTTCGGCAGGAGTTGAAAAGGCAGATGTTGTTATAGCGGTTATGGATTCTGACGAGACAAATCTGCTCTGCTGTGTTATCGCAAAGAAAGCAAGCAACTGCAAGACTGTTGCGAGAGTGAGAAATCCCATTTATCTCGGAGAGATCAATTTCTTAAAGCGAGAGCTTGATCTTGGACTTATATTTAATCCGGAGATGACGGCAGCGGAGGAAATAGCGAGACTTTTCAATTTCCCGAACGCCCTCAGAATAGATGTCTTTTCAAACAGAAAAATAGAGCTGGTTCACTACAAGATTCCCGCTGATTCAAAGCTTGTCGGGACAAAGCTCATGGCTCTCAGAAGTGATTATCACTGCAATCTCCTCGTTGCTACCGTCACAAGAAATGATGAGGTCATTATTCCGGGCGGCGATTTCATAATTGCCGAGAATGATATACTCGGGGTGGTAGCTTCAAGAAGTGAGATACATGAATTTTTCAGAATGTTCGGTGTGGGAACGAGAAAGGTTTCCGATGTTATGATCGTCGGAGGCGGAAAGCTCGGTTATTATCTCGCACATTGCCTTATTGATTCGGGTATCCATGTAAAGATCGTTGAGAGTAACCGTGAGAGATGCGATTTCCTCAGTTCAAAGATATCGGATGCAGATATTATATTCGGAGACGGAACAGACAGGGACCTTCTTGTGGAAGAGGGGCTTATGAATGCTTCCGGTTTTGCAGCCCTTACGAGCATAGACGAAGAAAACATCCTTCTCTCTCTGTTTGCTCAAAGATATGCTCAAAAAACAGTGACAAAGATCAACAGGATAAATTTTGACGAGGTTATAAACCAGCTTAATCTCGGAACCATCATAAATCCGAACCTGATATCGACAAATTTGATCATTCAGTATGTCAGGTCGCTTCAGTACACGATGGGAAGCAACATTGAAAATTTCAGAAAGCTTTCCGATCAGGCCGAGGCACTTGAATTTATTGTGACCAGGAACAGCGAAGTTATAGGAATTGAGCTTGCAAGTCTCAAGAAAAAGGCAAACGTTCTCATTTGTTGCATTACGAGAGGCGATAAGATCATTATCCCCGGAGGTCATGATAAGATAGAAGTAGGCGACAGGGTTATTGTTATACATAACGGTTCTGAGATACACAATCTTGATGACATTATGGAATGATTTCAAAGAGGAGATAAGATGAATTACGGGGTAGTCATTTATATACTTGGAAGAATCCTTCAGGCAGAAGGGGCTTTTCTCATCTTTCCGATCATCGTCTCGATCGTCTATGGTGAAAATGATATTTGGGCGTATTTGATCACAATGGGCATATGCGGTCTGGCGGGAACTCTTTTGTCGCTGCGCAGACCCAACAAAGGCGGACTTTTCCTCAAGGAAGGTTTCTTTGTTGTCGGACTCGGCTGGATCCTTATGAGCGCTTTCGGGGCAGTGCCTTTTGTTATTTCCGGTGATATTCCGAACTATATCGATGCTTTGTTTGAAACAGCATCCGGACTTTCTACGACGGGAGCATCAATACTTACCGATGTCGAGGCGCTCAGCCGTACAAATCTTTTTTGGAGAAGCTTTACCCATTTACTTGGCGGAATGGGCGTATTTGTGTTCCTTTCGGCACTTCTGCCGATGCTCGGCGGTAACTCCATGAACCTCATGAAGGCGGAGAGTACGGGACCTTCGGTTGATAAGCTTGTACCGAGACTTAAAGATACGGCAAAGATCCTTTACGCGATATACCTTTCTATGGGACTTGTTGAGGCTGTAACACTTGTAGTCCTCGGGATGCCCGTTTATGACAGCCTTCTGCTTACATTCGGAACTATAGGTACGGGTGGTTTCGGTGTACTCAATACCAGTATCTCTTCGTACAGTCCCGCCATCCAGTGGACGATCACGCTCTTTATGTTCCTGAGCGGTGTAAACTACGCGATGTATTTTCTTATTCTGCAAAGAAGGTTTAAGAGTGCGTTTAAGCTTTCTGAGGTTAGACTGTATTTCTGTATTTATATCATATGCGTTGCGCTCATAAGCTTTGATCTTAGAAATGTATATACCTCGTTCTCTGAAAATATACGCCTGAGTGCTTTTCAGGTATCAACACTGCTTACATCGACCGGATATATGACAGCCGATTTTGATAAATGGCCTGAGTTCTCGAAAACACTGCTCATACTCATAATGCTTATGGGTGCCTGCGCGGGCAGTACAGGCGGCGGTATAAAAATGAGCCGTGTAATGATCATATTCAAGAGCATTAAAAAGCAGCTTCAGATGCTCATTCATCCCCGCGCGGTAAAGAAGATTAAGGTTGACGGAAACGTGGTAGACCACGATGTGGTCAGATCGACCAACGCCTATATCGCAGTGTTCTGTCTTTTCCTTGTGATCTCAACACTTTTGCTTTCGATTGACGGACATGATTTTACGACCAATTTTACCGCTACGCTTGCGACGCTTAACAACATGGGACCGGGATTTAACCTTGTCGGTCCGACATGTAACTACAGTTTCTTTTCGCCCTTCTCAAAGATCGTGCTCATCATCGACATGCTTGCGGGACGTCTCGAACTCTTCCCGATACTGCTTCTGATGACACCGGGCAGCTGGAAACGAAGACTGTAGGTGTTACCCGAATGAATGAGTAACCCGATTGCCGAAGTGATTCGGTTACATCGGATTTGCAACGGCAGTGTCGTATCTGCCTTGTATTTGAAAACCCTCAAAGGAGTCTCATGGACCGAAAAAGAGATTTTAGTTGCCCTTACGCTTCAAAATGCGGAGGATGTGCATATAACGACATCCCTTATGAAAAGCAGCTCGAGAAAAAGCAAAACCGCGTAAACAACCTGTTTGCAAAGCTGCCGGGCTGCAAGGGGTTTAGGCCGGAACGTATTTGGGGCGGTGGGGAACCTTATCACTACAGAAATAAAGTCCACGGTGTTTTGGGTTATAAGAATTCAAAGATCATTTGCGGTCTATACAGCGAGGACAGTCACCGGATAGTTAATGCCAGGGACTGCCTTATCGAGGACGAGGATGCATCTGCTGTAATAGCATATGTCGCTGAACTGGCCGTTTCTTTTAAATATACTGTCTTCGATGAGGACAGAGGGCGTGGGTTTCTGCGCCATGTCCTTGTGAGAACCGCGTATTCCGATGGGAATAAGCAGCTCCTTGTCGTTATAGTGACGGCGCTTCGCGAGTTTCCCGGGAAGAACAATTTTATTAAAGCGCTTCGTTCTAAATTTCCGATGATTTCCACCATTATATGGAATTACAATCCTAAAAAAACAAATATGGTCCTTTCGGACGACAATACCGTTATTTACGGACCCGGTTATATCGTTGACGATATGCTTGACCTCAAATTTGCCATTTCGGCAGGTTCGTTCTATCAGGTGAATCATGAGGGAGCAGAGAAAATGTATTCACTTGCCGTAAAGCTTGCGGGGCTCACAGGCAAGGAAAAGGTTCTTGACGCTTATTGCGGAACGGGCACGATAGGCATGCTCATGTGCAAAAACGCAGCCTCCGTTACAGGCGTCGAATTAAACCCCGGGGCAGTAAAAGATGCTGTGTTCAACAAAAAACTCAATCACATAAAAAACTACAAAGCCATCTGCGACGATGCAACTAAATATCTGACACGGTTTGCAGCCACTGAAAAATATGACGTTGTCATAATGGATCCGCCAAGAGCCGGCAGTACCCCGGAATTTATAAATGCGGTAACGGCATCGGGCGTCAAAAGGGTTGTTTATGTCTCGTGTGATCCTGAAACACTCGTCAGGGATATCAAAATCTTTATGAACGGAGGCTTTAAACTTGAAAAAGCCTACCCGATCGATATGTTCCCGGGAACGGGGCACGTCGAGACGGTCGCGCTCTTGTCCAAACTTTCTGAAGCGAAGCATCATATCGAAGTTAAGGTGGATATGGATGAGCTTGATCTGACAAGTGCGGAAGCCAAGGCCACTTATAAGGAGGTCCGGGATTGGGTTCAGGAGAAGTATGGATTTCATGTGACGAATCTGAATATTGCGCAGGTAAAGCAGAAGCATGGGATCATTGAAAGAGAAAACTATAACAAGCCTAAATCTCCTGACAGTAAGCAACCGGGATGTACGGAAGAGAAAGTTAAGGCGATAGAGGAT
>JAILPE010000055.1 GCA_024699645.1 Lachnospiraceae bacterium | reverse complement strand
CGGAACTTCCTTACCATCCCAACTCCATTAACCAATTATTGAGGTCTCTTTCGCGGTCCCTTAACTGCCCCGTACTCTCATACTTGCCGAGTTTTTTCTCGCCTTTGATGTTTCCGTCGACGATAAAGAGAACTCTTGTGCACTTGGCCGCTACCTTTACGTCGTGAGTTACAAGCATTACTGTTGTTCCGTCATTGTTGAGCCCGACGATCTCGTTCATAACCTCATCAGAGGCGGTGCGGTTAAGAGCACCTGTGGGCTCATCGGCAAAGATGATTCGGGGACGGTTGATCATGCTGCGGCATATGCATGCGCGCTGAAGCTGACCGCCGGAAACCTCGTTTATATCGTTCTCTGCAGTTTCTTCAATCCCGAGCCTCTTCATTAAAGCAAGGCCGCGTGTACGGATTTCTCTGCGCGATTCTTTTCTGCCGCTTGTTTCGGAATCCGCCCCGCCGTTCTTCTTCTTGGATTTTACGGCAGGAAGTATGATATTATCAAGTATCGAGAGATTTTTCATCATATACATTTGCTGGAAAATGAAACCCATCTCGTCAAGTCTCACATCCGCCATCTCGTTTTCCTTAAGCGCCGCAAGACTCCTGCCGTTAAATGTGACCTCGCCCGCAGTCATCTTGTCCATGCCCGAAACGGTATAGAGAAGAGTCGACTTGCCCGAGCCCGAAGGTCCCATGATGCCGACCATCTCGCCCTCCTCTATCGAGAAATTCACATTTTTCAAAACATTATTCTGTTTCTTGTTTACAACATATGTCTTGCAAAGATCTTTAACATCTATAATCGTATTCATATTCTTTATCCTTTCGGTTTTATCACTTCATTTCTTATCCCTGTTGACTTACTGCCTTTTATTACGCATTTCTTATCCCTGTTGTCTTACTCAATATTTCCCATCCGGTCGGCCTTAATGCTCTTCGCGAACAGCGATGTCAGCCATGCCGCAAATGCCACAACTACTGTGAGGATAGCAGGATAAAGCGCAAACACTTCAAGCGGCTTTATCTTGTATGTGATTCCGGACCCGGCACCCATTGCTGCAAATATCTGATCAATAACAAGCTTCGTTGCGGGGTAACTGAGCGCCACGGCGATAACTGCCGATATGACTACAACCACCGCAAATCGGATCGTGTGCTGCGCGCATACAGAGCCCGTTTTGAAACCGATCGCCTTCATAAGCGCTATCTCGCTCGATTCTTTACTCAGGAACGACCTTTCCATAAGCACGGCGATGAGCACAGCGATAATGAGCGATATGAGCAGTACCATATTCTTAGCCATTTCGATGGTTGACGAGGAGCTTGTCACTTCGTCAACGAACCCGGCAGCATCCATAATCCTGTCTGTACCAAATATTTCTTTCATGCGTTCGATCCTGGCTTCTGTCTCAACTGCGTCGGGATTGTCCGTGAAATCGATCTGGAAAGAAAATGCCGACGAAAGTTCATTGCATTTTGTCTTTACATCCTGATGAAGTCGTCCGACTTCACCCATTTGATTCATCGATGAAAACGATGCGCTGATTGTGTATTCGCCCTCTGCTCCGCCGATAGTGAGCCGCACCTTGTCTCCGATCTTTGCACCCAGCTTCTCGAGTATCTGAGGTGTAAATGCGACCTCATCGGGGTATATGGGTGCAAGTCCCTCTGCATAAACATAATCGGTAGTCTCGGTTTCGGTACACTGATACATCAGCACCGGAACGCTCTTGTCCCCGAACTCCACAGGAATCATATAGCCGGCCTCCATATGTACGTCCGCGGGCATACCGTTATCGGCAAGCGTTTTTTCAATATCTTCAATCGTTCTGTCGAGCAGTGATTCATCATTGCTTCCCATTACTTTCATGATCTTATCCGTATCTGCGTAATACGCGTCGCTCTTTGTGGTTCCGAAGAGATAAAGGAGTTTGTCGCTCATAAGCGTATTTGTCGTATTTGCAAGCATCATTACAAGCAACAGGCAGACTGTAAATGTAACGATCATGCTTACATACTGTCGTGGCTTACTGAGTACATCGTTAAGTCCGAGAAAAAGGTTGCTCCCGAGCCTGCTCTTCGAAAGCTTCATGACCGATTTTGCCTTATAGCGCTCTCCCGTCTCGCCGCTCCTTACCGCGTCGATAGGCGACATTTTCTTGATCCTTCTCGTGCAGAAATAGCAGAATCCGAGCACGATGATCACAACAGCGCAGGCACTTATGATTCCGACCGAGGTTCCCCTGTCATCCCCGAGCATGATCTTCTCGGTCACGCCGGACATAAGATAATTCCCGAACGGAACTCCGGCAAAATACCCGATAAAAGCACCGATAACGCTTATGAAAAGATACTTGATCATATACAGGCCTCTGATCGACCTGTTTTTGATCCCGACCGCCTTCATAACGCCAATCTCTCTGAAGTCTTCGCCGAATGTAAATTTGATCGTAAACGAAAGCATAGTAAATGCTATGAGGATCAAACAGATGCTGACTATCAAAAGCAGTGCGGCAATGATCATATCAAGGAAAAATGCCATCTTGAACGTTGATGTTGCACTTGAAAAAAGGATATTCGTAAGGTTCGACATATCTTTCTCGACTACTTCCGTGTCATCGTTATTCACTAAGTAAACCGCACCTTTATGATTGTTGATGCCATCCGTCTGCGAGAGCTTTCGGTAATCTGCTTCGCTCATGAGCATATGCGGATTTCCTATGAACACGGCACCAAGGAGCGCATCCTTCATAAATCCGTCAATTGTAAGGTTTAGTGTTGTGTCTTCAAGAGTAAGCTCGAACGTATCTCCGACTTCCGCTCCGAGACTGCGAACGCCTGAACTGAAAAACACATGCCCTTCGGGCACCGATTCGATCAACTCATTGTCCTTGTTAAAATAATTGAGCTTAACTTCCTTATCGGAAACGATAAGTCCGGGATTATCAAACTTCAAATAATTCGCGCCGCCCATGCTAAGATTGTCCGCCGTATAATAAACAACCTCTTCCTTTTCATAACTTGTCCCGGCGCTCACATTTTTCATTACTTCGTCGGCCGGGTTCTCTCCGTTGACATTCTTGGTTATCGCAACATAATCAGGCATCCCCGCCTTTTCAAAAAAATAGTCGAGCCCGCCGAATACCGAGAGCATGTTGTACGTACTGCTTGACGCAAACATCGTAGAAAGGATCACGAATATCAACAGTATGATATTCATGGTCTTTTTGCGCAGCAGATCTCTTTTCAGGATTCTAAAAATCATTTCTTTAACCTCTGTAATAATGCTTATGATAACATATTTCTTTGTGGTGCAGCATATGCCTGATGCATATATCTGTGCATTTCCGGATACTCTTTTCCCGTATATGACAGGCTTATATGCGTGGCAGATCTGCCTCTTACATCAGCAGTATATTCCGTAAATTATTAAGTAATCCTTAAAAACGTACACCAACGGGCGCACTTGCAAAACACCCGGAAGCTTACGAACTTCCGGGTGTTATAAACTGTTTCACTTTCGCGTTTTTCCGATGAGCTTCGGGGACATGGTTTTATTCCGGTTCGGGGATATTATTATTTCATTCCCGTGATTATTGTTCCGGTTCGGGGATGGTTGCGAGAAGGTCCATATAGGCGTTCTTGAGCTTTTTGGACTTGGATTTCGTCGTACTCTCACCGATTTTCCGCATATAATCTGCCAATTTTTCATCCAAAATATCATTCGGGGCGGCTACTCCTGCCTTTTCGTATTTGAGTGAAATGTCGTATGACGCTTGCAGCATTTCACCGCCGAGTTTGGCCTGGTATTTGCGCAGACCGGTCGGCTGCACAGCGGTCATGTCGGCCAGTCCCGCATAACAGGTATCGAGCAGCTCATCCCTGTCCTGAATTTTCTTAACTTTCTTAACCGTTTTGTTATATATCTTGGTGAGTTTCTTATATTT
>JAILPE010000040.1 GCA_024699645.1 Lachnospiraceae bacterium | reverse complement strand
TAGGAAAGGAGGAACCGAAATGGCTACAGTAAAAGTATACAATATGGAAGGCGCTGAAGTTGGCACACTTGACCTTAACGAGTCAATATTTGGCGTAGATGTTAATACACATGTTATGCACCTTGCTGTCGTATCACAGCTCGCACATAAGCGTCAGGGCACACAGAGTGCAAAGACCCGTGCAGAAGTAAGCGGCGGCGGAATTAAGCCCTGGAGACAGAAGGGAACCGGTCGTGCAAGACAGGGTTCGATCAGAAGTCCTCAGTGGAAGGGCGGCGGCGTAGTATTCGCTCCCAAGCCCAGAGAGTACGGTTTCAAAATGAACAAGAAGGAGAAGGCACTTGCTATCAAGTCTGCTCTCACTTCAAAGGTTCTTGATCAGAAGTTCGTCGTAGTTGACCGGATCACATTCGACGAAGCGAAGACAAAGAAGATGGTTACAATGCTCGCCAACCTCAAGGCAGACAAGGCACTTGTCGTTCTTGACAAGAAGGATGAGAACGTAATCCTCTCCGCAAGGAACCTTCCTGATGTTACCACAGTTACATACAACGCTCTTAACGTATTCGACATCTTAAAGTATGACAAGATGGTAATCGCTAAGGATGCTGTTGCACAGATCGAGGAGGTATACGCATAATGGCAGATCTTAAATATTATGACGTCATCTTAAAGCCCATCGTTACTGAGAAGAGCATGGCTATGATGGCCGACAAGAAGTACACCTTTTCGGTAAACACCGAAGCAACAAAGAATCAGATCAAAGAAGCTGTTGAGAAGATGTTCAACAATGTTAAGGTTGCATCGGTCAACACCATGAACCTTGACGGCAAGACACGCAGACGCGGCGCTACATTCGGCAAGACAGCCAAGACTAAGAAGGCGATCGTTCAGCTCACCGCTGACAGCGCCGAAATAGATCTGTTCTAAGGATCGACGCTGTCGATCCTCAGATCCTCCGGAAGGATGCGCAGGAAAACACAAAGGAAAGTGCTTCGCACCGTGTTTTCCGCGCCGGAAATGCCAAGGCATTTCCGATGAGTAAAGTTAAACAGCGCAGAGAACCCCGGTTTTATAGGGAAAAGATATTGCGCAGAAGGAGAATAAGAAATGGGAATTAAAAAATATACCGCTTATACGCCCTCCAGAAGAAACATGACCGGCTATGATTTCCAGCAGATCACAGCTACGACTCCCGAGAAGTCCCTTACGGTGACTTTAAAGAAGAATTCAGGTCGTAACAATCAGGGCAAGATCACAGTAAGACATCAGGGCGGCGGATACAGAACAAAGTATAGGATCATCGATTTCAAGAGATATAAGGATGACATCCCCGCAACAGTTAAGACGATCGAGTACGATCCCAACAGAACAGCCAATATCGCACTTATCTGCTATGCAGATGGTGAGAAAGCATACATTCTTGCTCCCGAAGGACTTAAGGTCGGTGACAAGATCATGAATGGAGAGAATGCAGAAGCGCTTAACGGCAACTGCCTCCCCTTAAGCAAGATTCCGGTTGGTGCACAGATCCACAACATCGAGCTCTACCCCAAGCGTGGCGGACAGCTCGTTCGCTCGGCAGGTGTTGCTGCTCAGCTCGTAGGTAAGGAAGATAAGTACGCAATCCTTCGTCTTCCTTCGGGAGAAATGAGAAGAATCCCCGCTATATGCCGCGCAACGATCGGTGTTATCGGCAACGGAGAACATAACCTCGTAAACATCGGTAAAGCAGGTCGTAAGAGACACATGGGCATCAGACCTACAGTACGTGGTGCTGTTATGAACCCGAATGACCATCCTCACGGTGGTGGAGAAGGTAAGAACGGAATCGGTCGTCCCGGTCCTTCAACTCCTTGGGGTAAGCCCGCACTTGGTCTTAAGACCCGCAAGAAGAACAACAAGTCCAATAAGCTCATCATTCGTCGTAAGAATGGTAAGGCTATCGCTAAATAGAAAGGAAGGTTGAACCTATGGCACGTTCATTAAAAAAGGGACCCTTCGCGGATGCATCGCTCCTCAAGAAGGTAGATGAGGTTGTTAAGTCAGGTGACAAGCAGGCGATCGTAACCTGGTCACGTCGTTCAACCATTTTCCCTAATTTCGTTGGTCTGACAATCTCTGTACACGACGGAAGAAAGCATATCCCGGTATATGTTACCGAGGACATGGTAGGACATAAGCTTGGCGAGTTCGTTGCTACAAGAACATACCGCGGACACGGCAAGGACGAGAAGAAAACATCCAGAAAGTAATGACTTTTACGGATAACACAGTTTTTTGACACGATGAAAGGAGGTTACATCCACATGGCTAAAGGACATAGATCTCAATTAAAGAGAGAGAGAAATGCCGTTAAGGATACAAGACCCTCGGCTAAGCTTTCATATGCCAGGGTATCCGTTCAGAAGGCATGCTTCGTACTGGATGCAATCAGAGGAAAAGACGTAAATACAGCACTTGGAATTTTAGCAT
>JAILPE010000016.1 GCA_024699645.1 Lachnospiraceae bacterium | reverse complement strand
CCCTAGAAGTAAAATTCTGCTTGACATTTGCACAAATTTCGCTTGACCGGTACGCGCGTTTCGCTTCAACCGGTATAAGCAATTCGGTTTATCGGTACGCCTGATTCGGGTACCGGTTTATAGGTCAAACATCTGTGGTATAGTCTTTCACGTAGTAAAAAACGTGAAAGGCGGAAAAACGTGCCTGTCACCTCGAACATAAAGTATAGCAGCAAGACTTATGGAGGCTGTTCTTGTGCGATTAGCCGTCCGCAAATACCGACGACCAAGTGAATCGTTGATTATTTTACTAAGAGATGTTCAAACGAAAAAGAAGTAACGATATGTATGAATGTTGCTGCTCCCATGAGCTGTCACCCGCTTGACCTGTCAACTTGACACAAGGTTGATTCCCATCGTGTCACCGAGGCCGAAGCCTCAGCGACATCAATACTTATTTTGCCGTCAGTATTTCATGCTCCAGCACATACTCAACCATGTGGTCATCCACCAAACGCTTCTGCTTCTGAAACGCGTAGATCAGCGACTTATCGCAGATACGGTTGACCATACGGGGAATGCCTGTTGCTGCGGAACAGATCACATCCACCGCCTTGTCGGTGAAAAGGTCCTGTGTTCCTCCGGCGTATCTCAAATGTGAGAGGATGTACTGCTCAGTCTCCGCTCTATCCAAGTGCGGGAGTGTACAATAAACATCAACTCTTTGGCGGATTGCTGCGTACCGTTGATACTTTAAGCGGTCATCCCAAAGCTCTGTCTGTCCTACCAGAACCAGAGCCATCGGACTCATAGAATCGAAACGATAGTTGAGCAGAAACCGGAATTCTTCCAGCGTTTCCTTCTCCAACAGATGAGCCTCATCAAGAACACAGACAACCTTTTTGTGTTGAACCCCTCTGATGATCTCGATCTGTTGCTGCAAGAGCCTTTTTGAATCACCTCTGTAGAACTTTGCTTCTACCCCAAGTTGATCCAAAAGACCTTTATAGAACCACCTTGGAGTTAGCTTTGAATCCGAAAGGTAGAGAAGAATGTAATCCTTTTGCATAAGTTGCTCAGAAAACCTTCGAATCAGTGTTGATTTCCCACAACCGGGATCAGCAGTCACTACTGCGAAAAGCTGCTTATCCGCAACATATGTCAGTCTTCCGATGATCTCCCGCATCGCGGAGGACTCGTATAATGACTCAACCGGCACGTTCCTTGAAAACGGGGTTTTTAACATCCCGAAATACGACTCATACATTATCGCGCACCTCCCTCATCAGATCCGCATAGGAGATGGCGTCTGCTTTACGCTGGCCGGACTCTTTATGTTTCTTTTCAAGAGCATCCAGCAGTCTTGAAGAGTCTGCTTCCTGTGCCTGCATAGAGACCGGCAAAGTAGGCATCTTGTCACAAAAGGCCCCGATCTTTACAGGTTGCGCGGTAAAAGGAACGATTCCGGGATAACGTACTGTGATCTTTTCGGGAGCGATGGGATCGTAGGAGATCTCCACCACAAATCCGATCAAAGAGGGTTTTGTCTCATAGCGTTGCCCTCTGAAACTGATGCAGGCTCCTTTGTCTACACGACGTTTTTCGTGGTGAAGAAAGGCCTCTGCAACCACATCTCGGTCAAGGTATGTGAGCGCTCGGGAATCGCGACTCCATTCCTGCATTGGGCTGATCCCTTCGGGTGGAATGGTCACGCCGAGGCTCTCATAGTATTCCTTGATCCCATCATGCGGGAGCTTGTGGTAATACTCTTCGAGGAAGATCTCCCAGTACCGATTCAGTTCTTCCAGTTTTTTTACTTTCTGGAGCTTGACCTCACGAAGGAACGCATCCACTACCTGATGGAACCGTTCAACTTTGCCCTTACTTTTCCCGCTTCTCAACGGGGCAAACCGAACTGGGATACCGAGCCTTGCGAGTGAGAACCGAAGCTGCTTTGCAACGTATTGCGATCCATTATCGACGTAGCAGGAATCAAAACGGCCAAAACGGTCGATCGCCTGATGGAAGGTATCTTCAACGATCGTCTCTTCCTGATGATCATAGAATCGGGATGCAAGTATGTACCTGGAGTGATCATCGATCGCCGAGGACAGATACGTCTGGACAAAGGCTCCGTTTTTCCCTATAGGGAGTTTAGGACCGTACTTTATGTCTGCTTGGATCAGCATCATACGATGCGGTTTACAAAAACGTTTGGAAGAGCTTTCCCGCGCTTCGCAATACATCTGAAGCTGCTTTCGACCGTAACCCGCCTGATATAGATGCCTTTCCAATGTAGAACGCTTAAGTACACCGGGAGCAACGCGGCGTTCCAGTTCAAGGATCGCGATGATCTGCATGACGGAACGTTTTGGAACTTCCCGTTTTAACTGGATTGCTTGTGCGAGGAGCTCTTCAAAGTTTTCAGGAAGATCCTGCCTGCGATGTTTCTTCCTGTCGCATGGCTTAAGTCCCTGAAACTCGTTCTCTCGCCAATACTTTTCGTACCGGTAAAGAGTTCGTGTGCTGATCCCGTTTTCGGCTGCGATGTGTTCGCGAAGCTGGATCCTTTTCGCCTCGTCCAATCCTTCCTGCAGGAGGGGTGAGATTAGCTTAAACCTCCGTAATGCTTCATCCTCTTGCCACTTCTTTGCTATGTTTCTGGCTTCGTTCATAGTGTAAGCCTCCTTTCGAGTTCACTATAAACGAGATGTCATTGACAATAAAAACAAAGCAGGTGCATTAGGATGATCCGGTCGGAATGACCTCTCCGCTGTTATAAATGATACGGAGTATAGTCTCCAACCAACAGGATGTTTGCTTCCGAAAAAACGAAATAAAAGAATGGTTTTCGTTTATCGGACTATGGCTGCCTGCAAACCTGAGAGCTCTTCTCAGGAGCCCTTCAATGTTCACGCGGTTATCAAGGAACCACTTGATCCAGCGTCGCATGGTCATGGCACAGGGATGATCCTCACTGTCAAGGTCGTCCGCTGTAACAACCCCTTCGATGACGCCACTGATCACTTCAGCATCGTAATGCTTCTGAGGGACCAGACAATCAGGGAGTTCCACGTGAAGCCTGTGACAGTGTGCACAGAACATACGGCGAACAAGCAAGTATTCAACATGTCCACCTTCCTTTCTGCGGATCCTCTTTCGGGAATCCCTGTAGTTCATGGGCTCACCACAGCATGGGCACAGAGGGTGGTCTGACACGGGTTTTACTAAAAATATCCTGATTTTCCTTGTAAATTAACTTGTACTCTGATACGATAATCATGGTTATAAACCATGGGTTCCAGAGTACGCGACTTTCCGGGAGGGTGCTCTGGAATTTTCCTTTCTCTGTAATGTTCAATGACATTATACAGAGCAATCCAGAGACACTCAACTGGATCAGTTCAAAGACTCCTCAAGGAGTCGGTAACACTCCACCATCATATCATTTTCCTGAAAGGCATAACATATTTCAACACCTATGTTCCCACAAATTTTCTCTATTCTATCCCCGATACGATCCCTAAAGTCCGCTTCGATGTTATGACGGATAATAAAAACTATCTTATTAAATCCAACCGCAATAGCATCATGCACCTAATAATCAATGATAAGTTCGTCGGTTGGACCGACCGATTCAAGTTTTTTAACCCCACCACCATATCTTGAACCAATTCCTGCTGCGAGAACAATCAGTGTTTTTTATATTATTCTTCATAATACCTTTCTTTCCTGATTTATCCACAAACCTTCAGGGTCTTTTCATTATGGTGTATCTATTCTATCAGATCAAACTTAAAAGATTATAAGATACTTAATCCCCTTTTTATCTTCATTAAACCCAGGTATATTTTCGATCTCTTTTCCATTTGGCTAACTTTCATATTAGTATCTTAATGTTCCATTAGCAACATTATTCAAATGTATACCATAAGGACTTTTCCCGTATTTTTCGGCCGAGGATATTAAGGTTCGTCTGTCAATCCATCCTTTACGAAATGCTATTTCCTCGGGAGCAGATATTTTTACCCCTTGACGTTTTTCAGTAATCTGTACAAATATAGTAGCTTCTACAAGGCTATCCATCGTCCCAGTATCAAGCCATGCAAATCCACGTCCTAATATCTGAGCTTTTAGATCTCCACTATTTAAATAAATATCATTTAGCGA
>JAILPE010000086.1 GCA_024699645.1 Lachnospiraceae bacterium | reverse complement strand
TATCATAAGCATTACCGAAAAGGGAAACGCTCTTAAGGAAAAGTGCAAGGACATTCCGCTTGAGCTCGCAAAAAACAGCGTGGAGCTGACAGAAAAGGATGCCCGGGAACTCTATCGGTTACTATATCTGTTTATGGACGGCGATCATGCGGAATGATACAGGAATAAACGGGGCATTCGAACAAGCCGGATGATACGGGAAAAATTGAGGCATCCGAACACTCCGGATGATATAGGAAAATCGAGGCGTCCGAACACGCCGGAATGATACCGGCATACACGGGGGCATCAAAAATATCGGGTAATACAGGTGAATGATCATAATGGTCAGGGGAGGACAGATGTACACATTTGAAAGCAGGATCCGTTACAGCGAATCTGATGAACATGAAAGACTTACGCTCACAGCACTTTTAGATTATTTCCAGGATTGTTCGACATTTCAATCGGACGATCTTGGCATAGGCATATCTTATCTGAAAAAATACGGGATCGCCTGGGTTTTGAACACCTGGCAGATCGATATCATTAGATATCCGAAAGAGGGCGAGCGCGTGACGATCGGGACTATTCCGTATAAGCTTCAGGGACCGCTTGGTTACCGTAATTATTTTATGGACGATGAACAGGGAAACAGGGTAGCTGTGGCACAGACTGTTTGGACACTCCTGAATATGGAAAAGGGAGCTCCGGTCAATGCGCCTGCGGAGGTTATAGAGGCATATAAGGTTGAACCGAGACTTGAAATGGAATATCTGCCGAGAAAGATAAAGCCCGAAGGAGAGGGAATAAATCTCGAACCGCTTACCGTGTCGAAGCATCATCTTGACGCGAATCATCATGTCAATAACGGTCAGTACGTGAGGCTGGCGATGGAGATGATCCCCGAGGAGATTTCGCCCGTGCGTTTGCGTGTCGAGTACAAGTCGCAGGCAAGACTCGGAGATGAGATATATCCGGTGTACTATCATTCCGGTAACGCTTATGTTGTCTCACTTAACGATAAGGATGGAAAAGTGTACTCAATAGTCGAGTTTACGGTCTGATGCGATAGGGCCGCGACAAATCTTGACAGCGGAAAGAAACGGGAGGAAGGCCGGGCCAAATCCCGATAGCGGAAAGAAACGGGAGGAAGGCCGCGCAAAATCCCGATAGCGGAAAGAAACGGGGGAAAGGCCGCGTCAAACCATTAAAGAGGCGAAGTAATGAAAGAATATGACATTATTTGTATAGGAACAGCGCTTGTTGATTCGATCATAAAAGGATTTGATCCAAATCCCGTTTCTGCGTCCGGGTTTCGAGCCGAGTCAGGTTCTTTAAATGTCGGAGGAGAGGCGGTAAACGCCGGTATGGCAGCGGCTAAGCTCGGAGCAAGGACGGCAATCCTTTGCTCGCTCGGGAAGGATGCGGCCGGAGAAATGATCGTATCGGCCTTAAATGCCGGAGGCGTTGATACCGGGTTAATACTCAGATCCGATGAGAATCCGACACCCGTTACTACCATGTTTGTAAATGAGGATGGTACGAGAAAGTCCATAACAAACGGATCTCACCGCTATAATTTTCATCCCGAAAAGCATGCGGAAAGTTTTATGAACGCGAGAGCGATCATACTCGGATCACTTTTCAGGGCACCCTTTGACGATCCCGAGATAATACTTTCGGTTCTTACTCTTGCAAAGAAAGCGGGAGAAATTGTTTTTGCGGACACGAAGCTTCCGAATTTCAGGCCTCTGACACTCGAAGATCTGAAATATGCGTTGCCGTTTATTGACTACATTACGCCGAATGAGGACGAAGCAAAGTATTATACGGGAAAGACTAAGCCCGAAGAGATGGCAGACGTTTTCCTTGGGTACGGAGTCAGGAATGTCATAATAAAGCTCGGAGCAAAGGGATGCTTCTTTAAGAATCAGGAAAGAACGATTTCGCTGCCCGCATGTGATATAGTTGCGGTAGATGCGACGGGAGCAGGAGATAATCTTGTGGCCGGATTTGCATGCGAGATACTTCGAGGAGCAACAGCAGAGCAGGCGCTCATATTTGGAAACGCCTGCGGCGCGATATGCACAACGGGCGTAGGAGCCGGAACCGCTCTTAAAAACAGAGAGCAGGTCATCGGACTGCTCGGAAATATAAGCTAAGAGCAAGCCGTGAACCTGAGTAGGAATGTAACAGAGAACAGGCGATCGGGCTGCTCTCTTCACATTCCTTTGGTCATTTCGTCGAGTGTGTGCCATCCGAGAACGGCGCATTTTACCCTCGCGGGATTATGAGAGATATCTTCAAGGGCTCCGGCTTCACGGAGCTCTTCGATTTCCTCACGGGTTGCCTCGCATTTTATCATTCTGATGAAGATATCCGCGAGGTGTCTGGCCTGTTCTACCTTTTTACCGATCACCATGTCGATCATAATGTCAGCCGAAGCCTGCGAAACGGCGCACCCGTCCCCGATGAAGGAACCGTCCGTTATAACACCGTCTTTTACTTTCAGCTGAACTGTGATCTCGTCTCCGCATGAAGGATTAACACCTTCAAGTTCGATGTCCGGATCCTCAAGCGGATGTTTGTGAAGCGGATGCAGATTATGATCCGTCACGATTTCGTTGTAAAATCTCTTGATATCCATATCAATACCCCATCAAACCTCTGACCTTTGAAAGCTCGGTCAGGAACCTGTCAACTTCCTCTTCGGTGTTGTAGAAAGCAAAGCTGGCTCTGCATGTCGATCTCACCCCGAGGTGGTCCATAAGCGGCTGCGCGCAGTGATGACCCGCGCGTATACATACTCCCGCCTTTCCGAGGATGTCGGCGACGTCGTGGGGATGAACATCTTCAACGCAGAATGTCACGATGCCCTTATGGTCTTCGGGACGATCCGACCCGATGAGTCTGATGTTCCCGATATCCTTAATTCCGAGGATCGCACGCTTAGTAAGTTTCTCTTCCTGCGCCTCGATCGTCTCCCAGCCGATCCCGTTTATGAAGTCGATGGCCGCGGAAAGTCCGACAGCACCGCCGACATTGACCGTGCCGGCTTCGAACCGATGAGGGATCTCGGCGTAAGTAACCTTGTCCCAGTGAACGGTTTGGATCATCTCGCCGCCGTAAAGAAAAGGCTTCATCTTTTCGAGATGTTCTCTTTTTCCGTATAAGACGCCTATGCCCATCGGGGCGAACATTTTATGGCCGGAAAATGAGAGAAAATCGCAGTCGAGATCTCTGACATCCACCGCGGTGTGAGGAACGCTTTGAGCGCCGTCAACGCTTATGAGGGCGCCTGCGGCATGTACTTTCCCGGCGATGTGCTTTATATCATTCTTCCTGCCGAGAACATTGGAGATATGGGTAAGAGCGACGATCCTTGTTTTATCGGAAAGTGTTCTTTCGAGGGCATCGTCGCTTATGAGACCGGTTTGGTCGGGCTCAAGCTTTACAAGACGCGCGCCTTTCTTCTCTGCCATGTATTTCCACGGGAGAAAATCTGAGTGATGTTCCATGACGGAGACAACAACTTCGTCGCTTTCGGACAAATTGTCCTCACACCACGAATAAGCAAGAAGGTTAAGGGCTTCGGTCGCATTTCTTACAAATACGATCTCTTCGGGATATTTGGCATTTATGAATCCCGCCACCTTACCTCTTGCTGCTTCGTAGAGTTCGGTAGCTCTTTCGCTTAAGTCGTAGACACCCCTGAAGGGATTGGCATTGTCCTGTTCGTAATAATGCTTCAACGCATCGAGCACCACGCCCGGTTTCTGAGTCGTAGCGGCATTATCGAGATATGCGATGTCATCCGACAAAAGCGGAAAGAGCTTTCTGTAGTTTGTTATCAGATCTTTTTTTTCTTCCTTATTCATTCGTTTTCTTCTTTGTTTTCTATGTTATGCTTTCCCGTCAGCTCAGTCACCCACGTACTTCTCGGCAATGATACCGAGAACGTAGTCTCTTGCGTCCGCGTCATCAATCTGATTTGCGGCCGCTTCGAGAGAAGCTCTTTCAAGGATCTGAAGCGCCTTTGCCTTTGAAATTCCCCTGCTCATCATATAAAATACGATATCCTCGGAGGGACGGCCTATCGTAGCACCGTGGGCACCCGCAACACTTTCTTCGGTACAAAGGATGAGCGGCACGGTCTTGTTTACGATCGTGTTGTCGAGAAGAAGCATGTTCTCTGCCTCGGCGCCGTCAGAGCCTGTGCAGCCGCTGACGAAATCAATGGTTCCTCTGAATATCTTTTGAGCGTTCTTCGAAAGAGCGCCGGTAACGTCTATATTGGCAACCGTGCACTTCGCAAGATGCTTCATTACATAGTTCATGTCGAGGGTCTGACCGTTTGTTCTGACAAGTCCGACTCTGTTTTCTGCTACGGAATTCTCGCCTATCAAAGCGGTCCTTGAACCTGTGCTTATATCGCTACCGTCCATGAAGACCTGGATCATGTTGATCTTTGCGCCTTCTTCGGCAACGGAACCGATATCGGAAACAACCTTCATGCCCTTGCCGGGTCTTACGAGCTGGGAGAGGTTTACTACCGAATTCTTGCCGGCCTTAATGAGCACCTTAAGGATCGCTGTACATTCCGTTTCATCCTCGGAAGTCATATCAGTGAGGATGTTGAGAGTCTCACCTTCTTTTGCCTCAAAACAGAGAATATCGGCAGAGTTTTTGTCGTATTTTTTCTTGATGCTGAAAAGCTTTTCGCCGTCGGTCTTAATGAATATGGGCACGGTTCCGTTTTTCTCAAGGAAATCCGTAAGCTCCTTTCCGCATCCTGTTTCTATCTGCCAAAGTGAGGGATCGACCTCTTTACCGTTTGTCTCGGCGGCACTCACAGCGGGAACGGAGCCGAGGGGTAATTCTACCGTAATATCGTTTACTTTAAGCCTGTTCCAGGTAGGGGGAACGAGGCTGTTTATTTTGATCTTCTCAGCCATCATCCTATAGTCCCTTTCATTTCAAGCTTTATCAGATTGTTCATCTCTGCGGCGTATTCCATCGGAAGCTCTCTTGATACGTTGTCTGCAAAACCGCTGACGATGAGGGCTCTGGCATCTTCTTCGCTGAGACCGCGGCTCATCATGTAGAAAACCGCTTCGTCGGAAATGCTTCCGATCGTTGCCTCGTGGCCGACGTCCGCATCGTCTGTTCTGATATCCATAACGGGTATCGTGTCAGACTTTGAAAGGGAGTCAAGCATAAGGGATTCACAGCTTACAATAGATTTTGCGCCTTGTGCATCGGGCATGACCTGTACCGATGTTCTGGTTGTGTTGATCCCGCCTCCCTTGGAGATGGACTTTGTGCTGACAACGGAAGAGGTGTTCTTTCCAAGATGCATTACCTTCATTCCGGTATCAAGATTCTGGCCGGTGTTGGCAAATGCGATGCCGGTATATTCCATTGAGGAGTTGTCTCCCTTTAGGATCGTCGAAGGATAGAGGTAGGATACGTGCGATCCGAAGGATCCCGATACCCATTCCATTCTGCCGCCCTCTTCAACAAGAGCCCTCTTGGAATTGAGATTGTACATGTTCTTTGACCAGCTCTCGATAGTTGAATATCTGAGCTTTGCATTCTTTGCCACAAAGAGCTCAACGCTTCCCGAATGCAGGTTCGCAACGTTATACTTGGGAGCCGAACAGCCTTCGATGAAATGGAGGGATGCACCCTCTTCAACGATTATGAGCGTGTGTTCGAACTGACCTGCACCTTTTGCATTAAGTCTGAAATATGACTGGAGCGGAACGGAGACCTTGACTCCCTTCGGCACGTAAACAAATGAACCGCCGGACCAGACAGCTCCGTGAAGGGCATTGTATTTGTGGTCTGTAGGGGGAAGAAGCTTCATGAAACGCTCGCGTATCATCTCGGAGTATTCTCCCTTTATGGCGCTTTCGAAATCGCAGTAAACTACTCCCTGATCTTCAACCTGCTTTTGCATGTTGTGGTATACGAGCTCCGAGTCGTACTGGGCTCCGACACCGGCGAGGGAAGTTCTCTCTGCCTGAGGGATTCCGAGCCTTTCAAAAGTGTTCTTTATTTCTTCGGGAACATCATCCCATGTATTTGACATTTTTGCATTTGGACGCACATATGTGTAAATGTGGTCCATATCAAGGCCGTCAACGCCCGGACCCCAATTGGGGATCTCAAGTTCGTTGTAAATCTTCAGACACTTAAGTCTGAAGTCTCTCATCCAATCCGGATCATCTTTTTCTTTTGATATCTGAAGAACGATGTCTTCCGAAAGTCCTTCTTCAAGTTTAAAGGCATCGCTGTCATCGTCGATTACATCATAGATGGTCCGATTGATATCTTCTACATATGTTTTTTCTTCACTCATGATTTATGCCTTTATATATTTTTCAAAACCGTTTGCGTTGATCTCGTCAACGAGCTTGCGGTCGCCTTCAGCTACTACCCTGCCGTCGCAGATAACGTGGACTCTGTCTACATCGAGCGACTCAAGGATCTTGGTGGAGTGGGTGATGATGATAAGAGAACCGCCCACACGCTCATGATAAACACGGACTCCTTCAGACACGGTACGTACCGCATCAACGTCAAGGCCCGAGTCGGTCTCGTCAAGAATGGCGAGCCTGGGCTTTAACATAAGAAGCTGGAATATCTCGGCCTTCTTTTTTTCTCCGCCCGAGAACCCGAGGTTGAGCTCCCTGTCGAGATAGGAAGGATCCATATTGAGAACTTTCATCTGCTCGAGGGCCGTTTCTTTAAAATTCCAAAGGGACATTTTGTTGCCGAGTGCTTCGCAGGAGTTGCGGATAAATTCCGATACTCTTACACCGGGAACTTCGATAGGGTTCTGGAAGGTCATAAAAAGACCTTTCTTTGCTCTTTCGTCCGTTCCCATTTCAAGGAGGTCTTCACCTAAAAAGGTTACCTTCCCCGAAGTTACTTCATATTCCTCTTTACCCATAAGGGTATTTCCGAGCGTGGATTTGCCAGCTCCGTTGGGGCCCATTATGACATGGGTCTCGCCTTCACCGATCTTGAGGTCAAGGCCTTTGAGAATCTCTTTTTCGCCAATGCTGACGCATAGCTTTTCGATGTTTAAAATTTCTTGACTCATTTCGCTGCCTTTCAGTTATATACAAACAATTTTTTAAAACCAACAAACCGATAACATTTTATACATGAAAATTTTTCGATTTTCAATGCTTTGGATAAAAAAACCTATTAAAATGGTAGGATTTAACAAATTTGGGAAGAATTCTTACTGTTTTTTACAAAAAAAAGAGGCCTTTTTGACCTCTTTTTTATTATTACAAAACACGTGAAGTGTAATATCTATGCGGGTTTGCGAGCCGCGGCGATCTTACATATCATATGCCGAACAACTTTTATGATCCGGCAACTGTATGCGACCGCGGCGTTCTTGTGTGTCACATGATCACGGGGAAGGATAAAGCTACCTTAAACAGATCTCCGTCCGTGGTCAGATCAAGAGTTCCCCCCTGAAGATCGGTGAGACTTTTTGCGATGGAAAGTCCGAGTCCGTTTCCTTCCGTGTTACGCGAGGCGTCTCCGCGGGTGAAACGCTCGAGCAATTCGTCAGTCGGGATATCGAGCTGTTCGCGTGAGGTGTTCTTGAAGGAGAACACGGCCTTGTTGCCCAGTCTTTCAAGTGAAAGATATACACGCGTGGAGGGCAGCGAATACTTGCAGATGTTGTTCATAAGGTTATCGAATATCCTCCACATCCTTCGGCCGTCGACCATGATGCGAAGCTCCGTTTCGGGCAGTTTTGTGATAAGCGTGAGATACGAAGCACGCAGTTTTTCTTCGTATTCACCGCTCACCTGGGTGACGAAGACCGAAGCTTCACACGGAGCCGGTATTATCTCGAGGTTTCCGGTCGCAGCCTTTGAAGCCTCCACGATATCCTCGGTGAGTCTTTTCAGCTTTTCGGATTGACGAACGAGGACATCCGAGTACTCTTTGATATGTTCGGGGCTGCTCCCTTCATCGGCTATAAGCGTTGCATAATTAATGATCGAGGTGAGCGGTGTTTTGATGTCGTGGGAGACGTTCGTTATAAGCTCTGTCTTCATTCTCTCGCTTCGAAGTCTTTCTTCCACGGCGCGGTTCATTACAAGGGCGATGCTGTTGAGGTTTTCGCCGTGTTTTTTGAAGTCGCCGATCAGTCCTTTTGTTTCGGTTACATAAGAAAGGTCACCTTCCGCAAGGGCAATGCCGCCTTTTTGAAGCTTTCTGAGCATAAGGGCGAGGCAGAGAATAAGCGGCACCAGAATGAGCTTTTCAAGGAACCACAGAAAAACAATGGCTTCATATTCATTATATGAAACAGCGGCTGCGATCCCGAGAAACTCTATAAATGATATTCCGACGAGGCCGATCGCTGTTTTGGCGATCAAAGGGAGTTTTTGGATAACGGTCTTCCACGTCACAAAATACTTTTTTAAGAGACGCCCGATCATGAGCAGCAGTTTTTTCAGGAGCACCAGGATCATATATATGAGCGTTCCTTTGATAAATGCATGTCGCTTCAAACGGTTTGCGACGCTCATGCTTATACCAAGAAAAAAGACAAGACCGACAACGTAGGCGGCTATTGCGGTCGGAAGGGCTAAAGCCATTCTGAAATCGCGCAGCAGATTTATAACGCCTATCGCCGCAATTGCGGCCGGAGCCAAAATAACTTCAAACGGTACTTTGGCGAGCGGACCGGGAACCGGTTCGTCGATGCCTTGCCGTCTTCCCGCGAGGTACATAAGCGTTATATAGAAAACTATTGAGAGAAGCAACGCACCAATGCTTCCGATGTAAAGATATTTGAGCGGTATGCCGAGCATCAGGAATCCTACTTCTATGTCTCTTTTCCCGTAGTATTTTTCCATATATGTCAGGATGATCTGCACGACTCCGAGCGTTGTCGCACATAAAGAGCAGACACACAGTATAAATATAATTGTCTTTCCGGCCAGTGATCTTAAGAATTTTTTCATGGTATACTCCTGTTTTTGATCGGATCTGCCGAGACGGAAAAGAGTCCCGATGATCCGGAAATGATTTACTGGGATCAGATCTTACGCATTTTGTAACCTTGCCCGAATATCACGATGATATAACGGGGGTCGGCAGGGTTTATCTCGAGCTTTTCTCTGAGATGACGTATATGTACCGCAACGGTGTTGTCCGTCCCGAAGGGCTTTCCTTTCCACACGGCGGTGTAAATCTCTTTGGGGGAGAAAACACGGTCGGGGTTTGAGATAAGAAGCTTCAGGATCTCGTATTCCTTAGGGGTGAGGAAAACGGGTTCACCGTCGAGAGTAACCTCTTTGGTGCGGTCGTTAAGTTCTATGCCTCCGCTTCGGAAATCGCCGGGTGATACAGCGCCGCCACCGAAGCTTAGGTATCGGCGCAGTTGTGAATTGACCCGGGCTGTTACTTCGAGAGGGTTGAAGGGCTTTGTGATATAATCGTCGGCTCCGACATTGAGTCCGAGGATCACGTCACTGTCTTCGGATTTTGCCGTGAGTACGATGATAGGAACATTACTCGCCTCACGGATCTTCGCCATGGCGGTCATGCCGTCCATTACGGGCATCATGATGTCGAGCAGGATCAGGTGGATCTCATGCTCGTTTATGATGTCGAGTGCTTCCCTGCCGTTGGATGCTTCGAAAAGAACATAGTCCGGATTGGAAAGGTAGATTTTCAGTGCGTTAACGATATCTTTTTCGTCATCGCAGATTAGGATGTTTGGCATGGTGTTCTCCCCCTTGTCAGGACGGCGGCGCGGCCGCAAAGCAATATCCGTCTCCCGTAGTGTAAGTCTATTATAAGGCGGAAGCTTATTAAAAATAAATATGCATACATATTAAGATTTGATTAAGATACCACGGAGCATGTAAAAAACGAAGAAGGATCCGGCTGCAGAACGGGGAAAGATAAAGACGGATACGGCCGGAGAATAGGGAAAGATAAAGGCGAATACGGTTACGGATCCGGGAAGATGAAGAAGGATACGGTTACAAAATGCGACGAAATAATAAAAAACGTGAAGAGATCGTGTGTCTCCTTTAATACGTGATTACTGCATCACGTTAGCACGATATAATTGACATTTCATTGCAATATGTTTAAAGTAAGTTCTATAAATTTTCAGAAGATTGGGTACTGACAGGATGTGCAGCCGGGAAGCGATTGAGAGGGAATTATGAGAACAGAACTGATGAGGACCGTTTCGGTTACGAGTGACATTGTAACTGCCATTTTTTTAGGGATCATTTTGGCCGGATATCTGTACGAAAATAAAAACGTAGCGGAGAGGACCAAACATTACAGATACTGTTTATGTATTTGTCTGGCCGGTCTTCTTTTTGATGCGTTTTCTTACATTACGGAGGGAAGGATCGAAAGCGATTTCGCAGTGACATTTATTAACTATCTTGCGTTTATCACGATCGATCCGCTTATCATCTGTTTTGCATCTTTTATCCGGAGCAGAATTGAGGAGAAAGATTCGGGATATACCTCTAATGTACCGAATTATATAACGGTCATCTGCGTTCTGGATATCATATTTATCACGATAGGCGTGATGTCCGGCAAACTGTTTGAAATAGAAGGCGGAGTGTTTACGGACGGTCCGTGGGCCGGATTAGTGATCATAGGACCCGGGATCTGCTTTACCACAGTGGCTTTTTGGATACTCAGCAAAGTGAAGAGCCTCGGCATCAAAGAAGTGATGGTAATGCTCCTGTATATCATAATGCCGGGCGTTTCAACGATCCTAAAGGTGATCAGCGAAGAGATCGAGCTTGGGTATGTCGGCTCGGCGATGGGACTTGTGCTCATATACGTTATCATCATGTCGAAGGTCATTTCCGAGGCGGATGTCAGGGCGAGAATGTACAGTGAACTTTCGAATCTGGATGCCCTGACCGGACTCAAGAACCGAAGAGGATATGAGGAAGCTATAAGCAGGGTTAAGAAGGATGAATTGGTAGGCGCCGTTTTCTGTGACGCCAATGCCCTCAAGGAAACCAACGACAAATTGGGACACGAGGAAGGGGATAAGCTTATCAAAAGGATCGCCACTATTCTCGACGAGTCGTTCCCGGACGGTGAGGTTTGTCGTATAAGCGGGGATGAGTTTGTTGTGGTCGTCCGGAACGCGCTTCAGAAAAATTTTGCCGACCGGATGAAGCTCCTGCTCGAAAAAATCAAAGCTAATGACAGGATCGCGTCGATCGGATACGAGATCGGTATCGGGGAAAAGATTGAGGGAGTGGTTAAAGCGGCAGAAGAAAAGATGTACATCGAAAAAGAGAAGTATTATAAGGAAACAGGTAAGGAGAGAAGGCACTGAGTAAAACCCGGACAGCCTGCCGGAAAAGCATGCAGGGAAAACCTACGGGAAAGCTCAGTGAAACAGAATAGATACGAATAAGGAGGAAACAAAATGAAAACATTGGTTACATATTTCAGCGCGGAAGGAACGACCGCAAAAGTTGCCAAAGATCTTGCTTCAAAGATCGGAGCGGATGTATTTGAGATTGTTCCGGAAGAACCTTACACCAAGGGCGATCTGCGATGGATCAATCCCGTGGCCAGGTGCAACAAGGAAAAATTCGGTAAAAAAGATGTTCCGGTTGTCGGAAAGATTGAAAATTTTGGCGAATATGATACCGTTTATATCGGATTCCCGATCTGGTACGGCGCAGCCCCGAATGTGGTAAATACATTTTGCGGCGGCTATGATTGGAACGGGAAAAAGGTTAGCATATTTGCAACATCCGGCGGAAGCGGGATCGGGAAAACAGCCGAAAAGCTTGCTCCTTATATTGAGGGGGCAGAAATAGCCGGGGCAAAGCTCGTAAAGAACGCCGAGGAGATACTGAGTGAATAAGATACTTATAGTCGAAGATGACAGATTATTGTGCAAAGAACTCGCTGACCTTCTCGAGGGCTCGGGATATGCGGTCGAAAGGATCAGGGATTTTTCCGACGCATGCGCGGAGATGGTGGCATCGGATGCAGACCTGATACTGCTCGACATAAGTCTTCCGGGTGAAAACGGGGAGGTCCTTTTGCAGAAGTACCGCAAAACCAAAGACACGCCCGTTATCATGCTCACGAGCAGAACGGGAGAGCTCGATCAGGTGCTTTCGATGAGCTACGGGGCTGATGATTATGTGACAAAGCCCTATAATCCGACGATCCTCCTTTTACGCATATCGGCAATACTCAAGCGCACATCAAAGACCGTTCAGAAGCAGATGTATAAGGATATAGAGGTAAGCCTTGTGAAAGGCAGCCTCGTGAGGGGGAACGAAGAGCAGGTGCTTACAAAGAACGAGATGATCATATTCGGAGTGCTTTTCGACCATCAGGGCGAGATCGTGTCCCGAGACGAGCTCATGACGGCGCTTTGGGACAGCGACGAATATATCAACGACAACGCTCTTTCCGTCAATATCAGCAGGCTTCGCAATAAGCTCTCGGAGCTTGGAGTGCCGGACGCGATCGAAACGCGAAAGAAGCAGGGGTATCTGTTAAGGGGAATATAAAAAATGACTTTACGGGGATTTATCAGAGACAGGATTGTCGGATATGTGATAAAGATCATGGCGCTCGCTATGATCTTTGTGTTCATGACGGCTTTTAAGGCGCATGTTCAGGCAATCGCCGCGGTAACCATCGTGCTTGTCCTGGCCGATATTTCTTTTGAGATATGGGAGTATTGCAGAAAAAAGAATTTTTATAACAGAGTGAAGAGATCGCTTGACGATATAGACAAGAAATACCTGATTTCCGAAATGGTTGAACATCCCGGCTTTTACGAGGGTGACATTCTGGTGGAAATTTTGAGTGAAAGTAACAAGTCGATGGCTGAGAATGTTGCGAAGTACAGGCGTAAGAGCAAAGAGTTCAGAGAATATATCGAGATGTGGGTTCATGAGGCAAAGCTTCCGCTTGCTACCATGAGGCTGATGTGTCACAATAACTCCGATATAGAGAACAAGATGGCCGTACAGCTCGGGAGAATAGACGATTATATAGAAAATGTTCTGTACTACGCCAGAAGTGAAAACGCGGAACGGGATTATGTCATAAAGGAAGTATCTTTAAAGAAAACGTTTGGGAATGTTGCGGTTAAAAACCGTGAAACACTGCAGATGATCGATGCGGTGATAGAGACGGACGGTCTCGACATAAGCGTTATGACCGACGGAAAGTGGCTTGAGTTCATACTCGGGCAGCTCATGGCAAACAGCATAAAATATTATTCGCCCGAGAGGCAGCTCATTATAAGCGTCAGAGCCGAAAAAACGGATGATCGGATCACCGTGTATTTCAGGGATAACGGTATTGGGATCGATGAGGCAGACATTCCGAAGGTTTTTGAAAAATCATTTACGGGGCAGAACGGAAGGAAAGATTTAAAGTCCACGGGCATGGGCCTTTATATTGTTAAGAATCTTTGCGATCGCCTTGAACACGGAATATCGATCGAATCTGTGAAAGACGAATATACGGAAGTAAAGCTCGTGTTTAAAAAAAATGACTTCTACAGAATGTAAGGAACAGGCCGGATGCCGGAGCCCGAAATGACAGGCACAAGACCGGCTTTACAAAAGAAACTTTCAACGTTACAAAATTGTAATGTTGTGTAAGATTGAAAAAACGACAACCTTATGGAATTCCGATAAAGTGTAAACCAAGATGCACACGGAAATACAACGTGTGTAACAAATGACCCGGAAACCGGCACGGAGGTGTTTCCGATGAGCGACATATGCGAAAGGAGCAAAAATTTTTATGGAATTACTTAAGGTAGAACACATTGAAAAATATTACGGAAACAAATCGAGCCTGACAAAGGCAGTCGATGACATTTCCTTCAGCGTCGATGAAGGTGAATTTGTTGCTATCATGGGTGCTTCGGGAAGCGGAAAGACAACGCTTCTGAATTGTATCTCGACGATCGACCGTGTAACGTCGGGGCACATATATCTTGATAACGAAGATGTTACAAAACTTAAGGGCAAGGCGCTTAACCGTTTCAGGCGTGAAAAGCTTGGATTTATCTTCCAGGATTTCAATCTTCTCGATACGCTTACGGGATATGAGAACATTTCTCTTGCCCTTTCGATCCAGAAGAAATCAATCAGCGCTATGGACGGAGTAATAAAGGATATTGCCGCCAAACTTGGGATAGGCGAAATCCTTAACAAATATCCCTACCAGATGTCGGGCGGTGAAAAACAGCGTGTAGCGTGCGCTCGCGCGATTGTTACCGAACCGAAGCTTATTCTTGCGGACGAGCCGACCGGTGCTCTCGATTCGAAGTCATCAAAAATGCTTTTGGAACGCTTCTCATACCTTAACAAAGAGCTTGGCGCAACCATCATGATGGTTACTCATGACAGCTTTTCGGCCAGCTATGCGAGACGCGTGATCTTCCTCAAGGACGGAAAGAACTTCAGTGAGATCATTCGCGGAAATAAAAGCAGAAAGCAGTTCTTTGACGAGATCATCAACGTCGTGACTTTGCTGGGAGGTGACGTAAGCGATGCTCTTTAAGTTATCGATTCGCAATATCCGCAGAAGTGTGCGTGATTATGCCATCTATTTCTTTACACTTATTATAGGTGTTTCAATCTTTTATGTTTTTAATGCCATAGGCGGACAGGCCGCTATGATAGTCATCGATGAAAGCGAATATAATATCGTTGAACTTCTCACAAGTGTAATATCGGTCATAAGTGTGTTTGTTGCAGTAGTTTTGGCCTTGCTGATCGTATATGCGAGCCGATTCCTCATGAAGAGAAGACATCGCGAATATGCTCTTTATATGATGCTCGGAATGAGTAAAGGTAAGATTTCCGGAATCCTTATTACAGAGACACTCATGATAGGTATCGGATCGCTCGGGATCGGCCTGCTTGTCGGAGTCGGCCTTTCACAGCTTATGAGCGCGTTTGTGGCAAATCTTTTCGATGCAGATATGACGGCATATGAGTTTACCGTATCGGAGAGTGCAATGGTCATGACGATTATATTCTTCGCGATCATGTACCTGCTCGTAATGCTATTCAACTCGTTTGCGGTAACGAAGATGAAACTCATCGACTTAATTCACAGCGGCGACAAATCCGAGAGGGTAGCCCTGCGAAATCCCGTTCTGAGCATACTTGTGTTTATTGTTGCGGCAGCGGGACTCGGATATGCATATTACGGTGTAACGACGGATTTCACAAATCTGTCTGTCAAAAGGATGTATCTGTATATCGGTTTGGGTATCGTAACGACATTCCTTATCTTCTGGTCAATCTCGGGACTTATACTGCGGATCGTTAAGTCCGTAAAGAAGGTCTACTATAAGGGACTCAACACATTTACCTTAAGACAGATAAGCAGCAGGGTAAATACAATGGTATTCTCGATGACCATAATCTGCCTTATGCTTTTTGTAACGATATGTACGCTCTCAACATGTATCTCGATACGAAATTCACTTAACAAAAGCATCAAAGAGGCATGTGCGGCAGATGTTGAGATAGAATTCCGGGGTATGTCTTTAAATGAGGAAATGGTATGTGAGTCGCTTGATGAATATTATGCTGTAAAAGGATATAATCCGACGGATTTTATGTCTTCGCATGTTAACTATAAAGTGTATAAAGATGGTTCTACTTTGGCTGATTTTTGCGGTGACAGGGCAAAAGAGTTTGAGGAGCAATACCGGGTTTTCATGTTTAGTTTTGAAGAGAATATCATAAAACAGAGTGATTATAACAAACTTATGGAGCTTTACGGCAAGGAAAAGGTTACTCTTCACGGCGATGAGTACGCCGTTGTTTGTGACTTCAACAGAATGCAGGAAATCCGTGATCAGGTTCTTGCCGGAAAACCCGATCTCACTCTTTTTGATACAACTCTTCATTGTGCATATGATAAGTGCTTTATCGGCGCGATCGACATATGGAGCAATAATTCAAATGTCGGCGTGATCATTGTCCCTGACGATGTCGTTTCGGAAGATGCTGCTGTGAAAGAAGCGATCGTCGGAAAATACGATACGGATGATAAGGAAAAAATCAGAGAGACTAACAAGAAAATAAAAGACAGAATAGAAGAGCTCTCAAATGAATGGAGTAATAAACTCTTATCAGGTCAAGCTGAGGGTACCTATGTTTCAAATTCGATCTCGTGTGAGACAAGAACTGAGATCGTGGCGGAACAGATGGGCCTGAGTGCCATTATCACATTCCTCGGACTATACATAGGAATCGTATTCCTTATTGCCTGCGGAGCAATCATTGCTCTTAAGGAGCTCTCGGGAAGTGTGGACAGTTTGCCGAGATATCAGATGCTTCGTAAAATAGGCGTTGAAGAGAGTTCTATCACGGGGTCGATTTTTAAACAGACAGGGATATTCTTCCTTATGCCGCTCATACTCGCGATCGTTCATTCCGTATTCGGTATGAAGTTTGTAAGTATCGGTATGGAGGGAATGCTGTCGGATGAGATGTGGACGTCGATCTTTATAACGGCCGGGATCATTCTTCTCATATACGGCGGATATTTCCTGATAACGTTTATAAGTAGCAAAAGGATCGTAAGGGAAATGCCGGGCAAGACGGAATAACATATATACATGAAAATGCCTGTAAAATAAAATACTGTTTGAATTGTGTATATAGCAACAGCGAAAAGGAAAAATTAAAAAATTGAATATGGTCTCTGTACGTGACGCTTGAATGTATTTTTTGAGAGATGATCGTATATAAATAACACAAACAGTTATTAGACGACAGAATCGATGACGGAACGATCCGTTTGAGTACATTTGAGCAAAAAAGCACGAAAGGGAAGGGACATGGATAAAAAGACAGCAATCCTTAAAGAAATGTATTATTCCTCGAAAAAGTATATTGCATTTGTAGTCGGGATGATATTACCTATTGAGATGGGAATGACGATCTTTTCGTTCATGAACCCTTCCTTTTATAATGAAAATGTGACATATCACAGGATAATGTACGCAGTTATCATTACGGTTGCGGCTTCATACCTGATAGTGTTGCTGTTGATAAGAAAGGACACAGATCGAAGGATCAAATACCTGAAAATTGTAAACCCGATAATGCTGTCTCTATTTCTTTGCTGGTCTGTTGTTGCAACTTTGGCAGAGTCAATGACCTCGGGAAAAAGACGTGATGATCCAAAGGTTTTGTAAAAGTCAGAAATTATGACGGTTATTCAGTCCGGGATATTATCAAGGCGGCAGATAAAATGATGTATGAGGCGAAAGAAAGGTATTATCGCGAGAACAGGTTGGAAAGACGCAGAGCCTGAGTTGCAAGTAATACTGTTATTGTTTCTCTATTACTATTGTTCAAAAAAGCTGTTTGGTGGTAAAATAAAAGTATGTATGATCTTTTGCAAAGGAACAAACGGGGTTGTACAGTGACTTGATCCGAGTAAAATGTATATACGTATAATTCTGTGCAAGGAGAAGAGATAATCATGAATACTATGGTAAAGTTGCTTAAAAGGACGGGCGCCATTGTGATGATAATGTCGCTTCTTCTTTTGATGTTTGAGTGCATCCCCGGAGAAGCTAAGACGACGATCAATGCAAAGAAAGTTACGATCGAGGTCGGTGAAAAGTACACCGTGAAGCTCAGCGGGCTCTCGTCAAAAAAGACAGCCGAATGGACCATATCAAAAACAAAGGTCCTCAAACAGGTAAAGGTCACAGGCAAATCGATAAAGGTCAAAGGCAGGAAAGTCGGAACGTCATATGTTACGGCTACTGTCGGGGCAAAAACATATAAATGCAAGATCAAAGTTGTTGCAAAACAGGAAGAGGTCAAATCGGTAGTAAGAAGCTACGATGACTTTGATAAATTTGCGGGAGAAGTGGCCGGGCTTGTAAAAGCCAATCCCGTTCAGGTCTCTTCGGGAAAAGCAGCGAGTAACAGATTCGCAACGGCCAGACTGCTTGTGAAGAGCAGATCCGGAAATCTTTCCCTTGATGAGTTTTCACCGACGGATGCAATAAAAGGAAGCGATAATGTCTATGTCGTTCAGTTCGAATCTCCCGCAAAAGCTCAGGATGCATTCTCCAAGATATGTGAGCTTGAGGATGTCGAGTGGGCCGAACCCGATGCAATAATCGGATCGAGTGCGGAAAACAACGGATATTACGACTTCCCGGATCTCGGGGATTATTTTGATTTTCCTATATATGAGCTTCCCGGTAACGGACAAACGGATGAGTTCCTTTCGTGGGGAGTTACGAAGCTTGGCGCGGATGAATTCGCGAAGACGGTTGGAAACGGATCCATAACCGTTGCGGTTGTCGATACGGGTGTCGCTGCTCATGATTTCCTCAGCGGAAGGATCGTTTCGGGTTATGACTATATCGAAAACGATTACGATCCCACGGATCAGAATTCACACGGAACCCATGTTGCCGGCACGATCGTTGATTGTACTCCGGGACTTAATGTCTATATCATGCCTGTCAGGGTTCTCGGCGCGGACGGAAACGGTACGATAACTACAGTAGGACTCGGAGTCAGATATGCCGCCGATTACGGAGCAAAGGTTGTAAACCTGAGTCTCGGCGGAGGACACAGCAATTACCTTGATGAAAGCGTCAGATATGCGATCAACAGGGGAGTGACCGTTTGTGTCGCCGCAGGTAACGATTATTCCGATACTTTATATTCGTGTCCGGCACACATGACCGAGCCTATCGTTGTCGGAGCGGTTGATATATATGACTCAAAAGCAAACTTTTCGAACATAGGCGATTCGCTTGACGTTGTCGCACCGGGTGTCGGCATCACGAGCTGTGTCCTTAACGGACTGTATGACACATATGACGGAACTTCGATGGCGACTCCGCATGTTTCGGCAATAGCGGCGATGCTCATGCTGAAATATCCGGAACGTACCCCCGCGCAGATCGAAAGCCTCATTAAATCAAGTGCGAGAGATCTGGGAAGCACGGGCTGGGATAAGTATTACGGCTACGGAATGCCCGATCTTTCAAACATTTCGGATGTTGTGATATATCCGACAGATATCAGGATCGAACCGGAGTCTGTCAACCTCAATGTCGGAGCATCCACAAAGCTTTCGGCATATATCACACCCTCGAACACAAGTGATCTGAGCGTTTATTGGAGCAGCACCGACACGGGTGTTGCGATAGTTGACAATTACGGCAGTGTTACCGCGATCTCGCAGGGAACGGCATATATATATGCAACAACGGGAAATAATATAAGCGCTTACTGTCCGGTTACCGTCAGTGCCGGTTCCTACAATCCGAATCCGACACAGACGCCTGCACCGACATGGACGCCTTATCCCACAACGCAGCCTACGCCCACAAGTGAGCCGTATCCTACGTGGACACCGTATCCTACGTGGACACCGTATCCTACATGGACGCCGTATCCTACGTGGACACCGTACCCCACACAGACGCCATACCCCACACAGACGCCATACCCTACGCAGACGCCTTACCCTACACAGACACCTGCACCTAACCCGACACCGGGGAACGGAGTGAGCGGAGGCTTCAGCTACAGTCTCTCGGGAGGCGGAGCAGTGATAACCGGATACACGGGTACGTCTTCGTCGGTCGTTGTGCCTAAAACTGTTGACGGCTACGCGGTGGTCGGTATCGGAATGAATGCCTTTGCGCAGAATATGGCTATAACGAGCCTTAAGATCGAGGCTGACGCATATATTGATATGAGTGCATTCTCACAGTGCTCAACCCTAAGAACAGTCGAGTTCGCGGGAAATATCCGGTCGATCGGCATGAGTGCTTTTGCGCAGTGTACTTCGCTTTCTGAGATCAGGATCACCGGACAGGTGTCGGAAATAGGAATGAGTGCATTTGTCCAGTGCAGCTCTCTTAAGACCCTGACACTGAATTCGTCTGTGAGGAGCATCGGAATGAGCGCATTCCTGCAGTGCCCTTGTCTTTCTGTGATAAACTATTACGGAACGATCGACGAGTGGAATTCGATCTCTGTCGGTATGGGCAATGAACAGCTCTATTATGCGGTATTGAGGCTTTGCTAAATGTACGGTGCACGGAGAATAAAATGAATATATCCGAAGATCTTAAAGAAAAACTCGAAAAACTTGAAAGGATCATAAGGGGCTACGGCAGACTTGCGGTAGCCTTTTCGGGCGGAGTTGATTCTTCGCTTCTGTTGTGCATAGCGAGCAATGTGCTCAGGGAAAACGTGATAGCGCTTATGAACAAAGATGCCGGAGTACCGGAAAGAGAGCTGGCCGAAGCAAAAGCATTCTGTGAGGAGCGTGGGATCCGTCTCGTGTTCAGCAACGCCGATCCGCTTGAGATCGAAAGCTACAGATATAATAAAGCGGATCGCTGCTATCATTGCAAACGGGCTGTTTTTGAAAGACTGATCGATATTGCGGAGATGTACGGGATCAACGAAGTTGCCGAAGGATCCAATACTGACGATGTGGGAGATTATCGACCCGGGATGCAGGCTGTTTCGGAACTCGGAATAAAGAGCCCGTTAAGGGAAGCGGGACTCTCCAAGAAGGACATAAGGGAAATTTCAAAGGCTCTCGGACTTCCTACATATGATAAGCCGTCATATGCGTGCCTCGCATCGAGGTTTGCATATGGAGAAGAGATAACAAAGGAAAAGCTCGTGATGATAGACCGTGCGGAACAGTTTCTTATCGACCTCGGATTTAGGGAAGAACGCGTAAGACTTCACGGAGATGTTGCGAGGATCGAAGTAAATCCTTCTTATATAGAAGAGATCGCTTCCGAAGAGATAAGGACAAAGATCTGTGAAAGGTTTAAGGAGATCGGATTCACATATGTCTCGCTCGATCTTAACGGATACCGTACGGGGAGCATGAACGATGCAATCGGAAAGTCCCCGGGCATGTCTTGACATGTTTTATAAAAAAAGATTGTAAAAACAAAAAAATCCGAAAAAAAGTGCTTGCATTATTGAACGGTCCGTAGTATTATGTTATTCGCTGTGAGTTGATAGCGTAGAAGCGTGAGGTTGCAGCAAGCTTGCTTGCTGGTTTTTCCGTGGAGCGAATGTCAAGTTTACAAAACTGACGACAAGTCACTGTACAATTTAACTTCTGCCGGGCCACAGGTCCATCAGAGC
>JAILPE010000028.1 GCA_024699645.1 Lachnospiraceae bacterium | reverse complement strand
TAGCGCGCCAGATTGTGGCTCTGGAGGCCCTGGGTTCGAGTCCCAGTACCCACCCTTACAGGGCTATCGCCAAGCGGTAAGGCACAGGACTTTGACTCCTGCATCCGCTGGTTCGAATCCAGCTAGCCCTGCTACAGGGTTCGCCGGTTCGGGTGTTGTCCTATCCCGGGATTCACAGATACGATCGATGTCCTGTTTCAGGATTCACAGATACGATCGATGTCCTGTTTCAGGATTCACCGATGCGATGTTATCCTATCTCAGGATTCGTCGATACAGTCGATCTCCTGATTAAAAGGTTCGCTGAAATATGCACCTTGTCTCGCATCTTTAGTGCGAGGGATCCGCCGCTACAAGGGCGGAAGAAACCATTTAGGTATGGGCCACTAGCTCAGGCGGTAGAGCACTTGACTTTTAATCAAGTTGTCTCGGGTTCGAGTCCCGAGTGGCTCATGATAACTGAAAGCCTCGAAAATCTTGATTTTCGGGGCTTTTGTTTCAACTCTCAACAAGCCGTTTCATCTCATCTTGTGGAACGGCAAACAACTTAAACTCACAGCAAGCCGCCTCATCTCATCTTGTGGAACGGCAAACAACTCTCGGGAGGCTTATATGAAAAAACATTCCGGCATAGGCGTTGTATTATCGGTTCTTATCTCTCTTACGATCATCATCGGATCGGCTTTTTCCGCTGTCCGGGCAACTCCCGCGAACGCTTCCGCCTCCGGCACCGCTACGGGTGCAAAGCTTGCCGGCGACTCTCTTCCTACCTACAAGATCTCGCCGAAAAGCAAGACAGCGTCCGGCTATGAAAGCTACAGCACTCATACGAGTGAGACGCACTGCTATTTTCTTCTGCGCTCGTATATGGAGAAGCTCGAAAAGGAAGGCGGCGGAACGCTTATCCTCAAAAAAGGGACATATACGTTGACCAACACAGTTTTTGTTCCTTCCAATGTAACGATAATCTTCAAAAACAAGGTTAAGATCAAGAAATCCATGGAAACAGGCACCGACAGGCTTCCTCCCTCATACTCGCTTTTCCAGCTCTGCGCTCCCTCACAGTCCGAGAAATCGAGCGTTTACGAGAAGTATAACGGAGTTCATGACGTCGCTTTCATCGGGAAAGGCAAGGTAACTTTTGATCAGGCATCGAAGCAGGACGTCATAAGCGTTATGATGTGCCACAATTCAAACATTACCGTTAAGGGCATCACATTCAAAAACATGTACGCAGGCCATTACCTTGAGGTCGATGCGGCAAAGAATGTTCTTATCGAGAACTGCACATTCAGCGGTCACAAGGATTCACCCAACAACAACAAAGAAGCGATCAATCTTGACACTCCGGACCTTGCAACAGGCGGTTTTCACGCCAACTGGTCTTCATACGACAAAACGCCCGACAAGCTTGTCACTATCAAGGACTGCACATTCAAGGACCTCGAGCGTGCGATCGGGACCCACAAATACTCGCAGGATAAGCTTCATACAGATATTACGATCGAAGATTGTGACATAAAGAATTGCGATAAAGACGCCATCCGCGTTATGAACTGGAAGGATTTCACCATCACCGGCAACACGATCGACACCGTGAACGACGGCACGGACAAGATTTACCGCGCGATCCTCGTTTCCGGCGGCTACGGGGTGAACATTTCCTACAACACATTTAAAAATGTTCCCCGCCCCATTCAAATCATGGCTTGGCGCAACTCCGAAAACGGCAGCGAATACGACACCATCTACAACGACCTGACCGATGCGGAAACGGAACTCCTGCAGACAAACACTCTTATCAATGGTGTCGAATACTTCGTCCGCTGGAATAAAGTCTACGAAGTCTACAACACCGACACCGTGAAGATCCCGGTAAAGCAGGGATGAAGGTACGGGCCGGCCGGGGGGAATTTTACGTTTATTCTTGGGAATTCTTGAATGATTCCTATAATTTCTTAGGTGATTCTTCGGAAATCTTACGTTTATTCTTCGGAAATCTTACGTTTATTCTCCGGAAATCTTACGTTTATTCTCCGGAAATTTTACGTTTATTCTCCGGAAATCTTACGTTTATTCTCCGGAAATCTTACGTTTATTCTCCGGAAATTTATGAATAATTGCAAATTGCGTCCAATACGAAATCGATGTCCTCTGTGGACGTAATTTTCTGGTTTTTTTTACTGAAAAGCAGGAAAATACGTCCAATACGAAATTCATCCCTTTGTATGGCAAAATCACCTAAAAAATGTGGTCCACAGCAAGCATTGATTTTCTATTGGACGCAATTTTGTTAAACACTTGTTTAGGTTGTCAAACTTGCTCAAAGAATCAAACCTATTCAAAAAAAGTATGTATCAAAGCTCGCTTACATTTTCTCTTGACTTTTACAGAAGGCTGTTGTATTATAATCAAGCGTGTTTTGAGAAGCACTTCGAGAAACATCGCAACAAGTAAATAGGGGTATAGTTCAGCTGGTAGAATATCGGTCTCCAAAACCGCAGGTCGTGGGTTCAAATCCTACTGCCCCTGTTAAAACGTCTCTGTGAGAGGCGTTTTTTTTGTTGTCTCAGAAAGATTCCGCAGGAATGCGTAGCCGAAGACATAGCCCCCGAAATTCTTACGAAGTACTTGCCGGAGGCCAAACATTCGATGCTTCAACGAAGGGGTGCCGGAGGAGGATTTGGTAGCATGCTTTTCGCCACTCAAAGGCTCCCCCACACATAAGAACTGAGTTAAATACTCTCACTCACATAAGAAATAGAAAAAGGCTCCTCCCACATAAAAAATAGATGAGCCGAATCCTCCTCCCGCAAAAAAAAATGAGCCAAAGGCTCATCTTTTTGCGGATAACTCGGCATTCCGAAGGAATGCCAAACCGTAGTCAAATCCTTTCGATGCTTCTACGAAGGATTTGACGGAGGAGGATTTGGGGGCAATGTTCTTTTGCCACTCAAATCCTCCCCGCAAAAAAAAATGAGCCAAAGGCTCATTTTCTTATGCGGATAACAGGATTTGAACCTGCACGCTCGCGCACCAGAACCTAAATCTGGCGTGTCTACCAATTCCACCATATCCGCAATCAATGTCCAATATTATATAACGTCAAATCGGAATTTTCAACTTGCATAAATTAATCATTTACTCTCACAAATACTTTCCTTTTATGTTGATCATTTTATAAAAAGACCACGAACTCGTCATTGTTTTTATTGACATATTTTAAAAAGACCACGAAACCGTCACTGTTTTTATTGACATATTTTAAAAAGACCACGAACCCGTCATTGTTCTTATTGACATATTTTAAAAAGACCACGAACCCGTCACTGTTTTTATTGACATTTTTCTAAAAACTATATAATATAGTTTTTAATACTACATCTCAAAGTTTTTATTGTTTGATCGGGAGGAGAATTGGTCATGGGCAAAGAAAAAAGAGAAGTTTCAATCATGGACTATACGCTCGGAGAAGAGCTTATAAGCGCTATATCGCACGGGATCGGGACAGGACTTGCTGTCGCTGCCTGCGTCCTTTGTATCGTTAAGGCTGCGCACGACGATGCATGGGCGGTCGTTTCCAGCTCGGTATTTGGTGGGGCGCTTGTGATTCTTTATCTTATTTCAACGCTGTACCATGCACTGGCAAAAAACAAGGCCAAGCGCGTATTCAGAGTGCTTGACCATTGCGGTATATTCTTCCTGATCGCCGCCACTTACACGCCTTACCTGCTCGTAAGCCTGCGCGGGCCGTTCGGATGGGTTCTTTTCGGTATTATCTGGGGACTTGCGATCCTCGGGATTGTTTTCAATGCCATCGATGTAGATAAGTATCAGAAGCTTTCCGCGATCATAAACGTTCTAATGGGATGGGCGATCGTTATAAAGCTCGGTACCCTCGGCGAGGCGATCGGCACGACCGGGATCGTGTTTCTGATCGTCGGCGGAGGTATCTATACCATCGGTGCCGTTCTTTACGTACTCGGTGACAAGATAAGATATATGCACTCAATATGGCACTTCTTCGTGCTCGCAGGAAGCATCTGCCACTTCTTCTCCATATATTTAAGTGTATTATAATTCACACCGGCAGGACTCCCGGTTCTTTGGTGAGGCCTTGTTTGGCGAGTCCGTCGGCGCGTTCATTGCCTGCGATTCCTTTATGCGCGGCAACTTTGACGAAGGTTATCTTTATTCGTTTTGACCAAGCCTGCATTGTTTCCTTATAGCTGCGTGTGAGCGGGTTGTTTGTCTTCCACTGAGCGGTCGCCCAGTTCTCGATCCCTGTGTAATCGTAATGGATCTCGATCTCGTCAGCCCCGTTTTTGAGCGCCCATTTTACAGAGAGCATGGCGGCGATCATCTCTCCCGTTACATTTCTCTGCTTTACGCCTTCAGGGTCGTTCCCGCAGCCGCAAAGCTCGGTTTCATTCCCATTTTCATCTATGATAAGACAACCATAAGCATATCTGCCTATGCCCGGATCAAAACTACCATCCACAAATGCCGTAACTTTCAATTCCGTTCTCCCCGTAATCTACATTTTCTCTCGCGCTTTTACTGTTTTCGAAGCAAGGATTTCCCACATGCTTCACCTTTTCCTCTTACTCTTTTACCACTCTTTCGATGCAAAGATTTCCCACATGCTTCACCTTTTCCTCTTACCCTTTTACCGGTTTTCGAAGCAAGGATTTCCCACATGCTTCACCTTTTTCTCTTACTCTTTTACCACTCTTTCGAAGCAAGGATTTCCCACATGCTTCACCTTTTCCTCTTACTCTTTTACCACTCTTTCGATGCAAGGATTTCTCTTGCGAGTTTCAATGCCTTTGCTCTGTGGCTTATTGAGTTCTTTATTTCAGGCTTCAGCTCGGCATCATTGCAGCCGTACTCGGGTACGAAGAAAATGGGGTCGTAGCCGAAGCCGTATTCGCCTTTGATCTCATAGGCGCAAAAGCCCTCAAAAGTGGCTCTGGCAACTTCCTCGGTGCCGTCCTCGCCGATCATCGCGATGGCGCACACAAATCGCGCCGTTCTGTCCTCCCAGGCCACACCTTCCATCCTTCGCAGGATTTCCGCATTTTTTATGTCATAAGAAGTGTCCTCGCCCATATATCGCGCCGAATAGATTCCCGGTTCCTTGTTGAGCCTGTCCACCTCGAAGCCCGAATCATCCGACATAACGACGATGTCCTTCATCCCGAGTCGCACAGCTTCCTCCCTCACTGCGCGCGCCTTAATGAGCGCATTTTCGGAATAAGTCGTTCCGTTTTCCTCGACATCGGTCTTGATCCCCGCTTCCTTCATGGAAATGATCTCGTAGTCCTTAAGATCCTTTAATATCTCCCTGACTTCCCTCATTTTTCCTTCATTGCCGGTTGCAAAAATGATGCGTTTCATAACGTTTATGTGCCCTTTCCTTAAATACTCTCTTTTTAATGTTTATGCCCGCATCTTCAAACGCCTATGCAGACATTCACTGTCGGTCTTTATCTTCAAACGCCTATGCAGACATTCACTGTCGTTCTTTATCTTCAAACGTCCGAGCCACAAAACTAACCGGTGAGGCGCCATGAGGACCTCACCGGTATATCATAATTCAAGTCTCGCTTTCTTATGCTGACTGCCTGACTGTCGCCCGGATCACGACTGACTCTGGTCAACTACATTGTCGCAGATAATTGCGATTGCTGCAACAACATCCTTTAACGACTCGTCGAGGACTGCGATACGGTAGCAATCCGACCAGACATTTCTGTCTATGTCTATGTGTCCGATGGTCTTTCCGCCCACCTGAAGGTCAAAATCAAAGCCCATAAGGTCACCGGAGATCTTAAGCTCCTGACCGTTAACCTCGCCGATAAGTTCGGGACGTGTGAACTTCATCTTTTTCTTGATCTTTGCGATCTGGCTTCCTGACTTCTCGATCGAATATTCGGGAAGTAAAGCAAGAATCTTCTTCTTAAGTTTCAAAACCTCTGTTCCGTCAACCTGTACCGAAAAGCTTGTTCTCGTGATGTCTCCCTCGATATGGTAAACGGTTCTCTCGTCCTTGTCGAAGATATCGAACTTAGGCTTGATCGAGATTGCCTTCTGCTTCATATAAAGTGTGATCGCCGAGCCTGTAGATGTATTTGCGGGGCCTGCCGAAGCCGATTCCTTCACCGTCGCACCGCTCTCAAGCTTGGTGATAACGTCGCAAAGCTCGCTAACCGCTCTGTCAACCGTTGATGTGTCGGCATCTTTGTGGCCGAGGAACATGTCAAGTCCTGCACTCAGAGCCATCTTGCCGCCCGAAACACCGTCGGTTCCGATCTTTCCCATGATGATCTTCTTGCCGTCAACTCTGACGAAGATATCGAACATATCGACAACTTTCTTGTAAAGAATCGACTGCGTTCCCTTGATGTCGCCCATAACGGGTGTTCCGAAGCTTACCTTGATCTCGGAAAGCTTAGCAAAAAGATCCTCATTGGTAAAATTCTGCTTGTTCTCGACATTTGCATATCCCATGCCGTTGTCTTTTGTTGAACTGAAAAATCCCATAAAGTTAACCTCCTTAATCATGTACTTCAATTAACGTGGATTTCGTTAATTTTTCCAATAAAGAGTGTAGCAAACAACCCCCGAAAAAACAAGGGAACAGCGTTATTGCTATTACAGCTCTTTAACTTATATCTTTGATCGTAAACTTGCATTTTTTATCCGTCCTATCTATAATATATCGTGCTGTCGGATATATAAGCGTTCACGTTTTCAGTCATGCGATCATAACGCTTATCCTGCCGGCGCGGTCATTAACGGAGGTCTTTTTCATGAACAGAAGCGTCATCACCCTTATCGGAGAGGATAAAAACGAAATCCGACTCCGAATATTTCAAACCGATGCAGACAAGCCGCTCGGCAGTGTGGTGATTCTTCATGGTGCATTCGAACACAGTGACAGATACCTCGAGTTTATCGATTTTCTCAACACTAACGGTTATGATGCATATATTTACGACCTTCGCGGTCACGGGCGCGACACCAAATTTGAGCTGCTCGGGAGCATAAACGAAAAGAACGGACACAAGCTGCTCGTTTCCGATGCCTGCCTTGTACTCAATTACGTTCACGATAATAACCGCGGCAGAAAGCTTGCTCTTTTCGGGCATGACCTCGGATCCGTTATCGGTCAGAACGCCATTCAGGTTTGCGACCATCCCGACGTATGTATTTTCTGCGGAACACCCTATATTCCCGCATTCAAGATCATGTTCCAAGGCTTTTTGACAGGTCTGATCGGAACATTCAAAGGTAAATCACACTATTCGCCCTTGATCGGTCGCGTTCTTTTCGAGCATAAAAGCTTTGCGGCGATATCAAATCGCACCGCTTTTGACTGGCTCACAAGGGATCATGCCGTTGTGGGATCTTTCATCAACGACGCTTATTGCGGCTTTCCTTTGACCATAGCTTATTGCGGAAACATAATCAAATTAACACAAAACGCCTGCTCCCAGTCAGGGATCAAGCGTATTAAGCGTGATATGCGTGTAGTGTTCATGAGCGGCAGCCACGACCCTGTCAGCGGTTACGGCCAGGGTGTCTCCACGCTCTTTAATCTCTACCAGAAGCTCGGATTCACCGAATCGGACTGCATAATATATGACGAAGCCCGCCACGAGCTCCTCAACGAGATCTGCAAAGAAGATGTTATGAAAGATATTCTTTCTGTTCTTGCGATCCCCGGGAACACCTGAGCGGATTTTGTCCGTTTTGCCGAAGCATCCGGGTCCGTATTTGGCCGTTTTCCCAAGGCGTCTGAGACCGCTATCTGTCAGTTTTCCCAAATCATTTGGTTTCACATCTTAGCTGTCCGTCGAGAGCACCGGCGAAACCTTACTTATCTTTCCTCGGAGGTTTCGGCCCGTAATATTCATAAAGATATGTCTTTATCATTCCGTTGTATATTTTTCTGTTTTTGTCAGCTTTTCTTCCGAAGCTTTCCTGTGCTTTGTCATAGCTTGTAATGAAGAAATACGACCAGTTTTTAAGCTTTCCGAAGACCTCGCCCATATCTTTGTAAAGTGCGGTAACATCGCCGCTGTCTTCTGCTTTCGGTGCCTTTTTAGCTCCGACTCCGTATCCCGAAACCTCGCTTGATTTAGTATCGGCGCCAAGTCTTTCACCGTAAGGGGGATTTGTTATTATAAATCCGTACTGATGAGACGACGAAAGC
>JAILPE010000110.1 GCA_024699645.1 Lachnospiraceae bacterium | reverse complement strand
AGTGGCGGATTCTTCGCATATACGCCTCGAGGTAACCGACAACGGGCATACCGATTTTTCCGAAGATAACTGCGAGGAGCGGATCGAAAACGGCTTCGGGCTGAAAAAGCTTGCATCCTATGCCAAACGCTGCGGAGGAAGTACGGAATTTAAAAATGATGTCGGTTTCTGCGCTGCCATAGAATTGCCGGTAATGAGCAGTAAGGAAGGGTGAAAAAGGGAAATGCTCCGCGAAAAACAGAAATAAGAAATCAGACTATAGAGAACGGTATTGTGAGGGAAATTAATGTATAAGGTATTACTTGTAGATGATGAGGAGATGCTCCTTGACAGCCTTGAGGTCATTCTGTCTTTGAACGGAATGGAGATTGTAGGTAAAGCTCATGACGGCAACGAGGCGCTTGAACTTCTAAGCAGGGTTTTGTGCGATATTGCGCTCGTGGACCTTAATATGAAGGGCATGGGAGGAATCGAACTGATCGGGCATCTGAGGAAGAAACATCCCGGGGTGCGTATTCTCGTGCTAACAACATTCTATGATGATAACAATATCACGGAGGCAATCAGCAACGGTGCGGACGGATACCTTTTGAAGGACTCCGGAAAGAACGCAATCCTGGGGGCCGTTTCACAGTTGATGAACGGGGTGAGCGTGCTTGACCCTAAAGTTATGCAGCGCCTTACGGCTATGATGGGCAGATCGGAAAACACATCTCTGTATGACGAGATGACTTCGCGTGAACGCGAAATAGCATCTCTTATGGTCGAAGGTCTTACAAACAAGCAGATTGCCGACAAACTCTATATTTCTGAAGGAACGGTCAAAAACTACATTTCATCCATTTATGACAAGACGGGAATCCATGATCGCGTCAAACTGGTAGTGGCGTTATCGTAAAGTCGGAAGCCTTGGCTGATGCCAAGGCTTCTGACTTTCACGATTCTTGACGTTCAAAAAATTCCGTGCTAATATATTTGTGTATGCTCTTACCGTGGGGGGATTTCGGAAACCCACAGTAATAGCAATTTTTGTCGGTTGAAAGGACTAAAGTCATGACGCAGTCAAGGACACATACATGCGATGAACTCCGCCTCTCGGACGTAGGTAAGAAGGTGGTTCTCGCAGGCTGGTATGAAAACATGAGAAGGGTGAGCAAGAATCTCGGATTCCTGATCCTGAGAGATTTCTACGGTACCACCCAGATAGTTATCGAAACGGAAGAACTCATGAATGAAGTAAACGAGCTCAATTCCGAGACAACAATTCAGGTAACGGGTGTTGTAAGAGAACGTTCAAGTAAGAACAACCAGATCCACACAGGTGAGATCGAAGTTGTGCCCGAAAAGATCGATGTTCTCGGCAAGTGCATATATAACGAGCTTCCTTTTGAGATTAACCGTTCAAAAGAAGCTGATGAAACAGCGAGATTAAAGTACAGATACCTTGATCTTCGTAATCCTGAAGTTAAGGAAAAAATCGTTCTTCGTTCGAAGGTTGTTTCAAGGCTTCGCGAGAGCATGAACGCTCATGGATTCCTTGAGATCACGACCCCTATCCTTACTGCTTCATCACCTGAAGGAGCAAGAGATTATATTGTACCTTCACGTAAGTATCCCGGAAAGTTTTACGCACTTCCCCAGGCTCCTCAGCAGTTTAAACAGCTTTTGATGACCTCGGGATTTGATCGTTACTTCCAGATAGCACCCTGCTTCAGAGATGAGGATGCGCGTGCGGACCGTTCTCCCGGTGAGTTTTACCAGCTCGATATGGAGATGGCTTTCGCAAGCCAGGAAGATGTTTTTGCGGTTATCGAGGATGTTCTGCCTCCCGTGTTTGAGGAGTTCGGAACTTATAAGCGTGCTTCGGCGGCACCTTTCCCTCGCATTTCATATAAAGACGCACTCGAACAGTACGGAACGGACAAGCCTGATCTTCGTATCAAGCTTAAGCTGAAGGATTCCACCGATATTCTCGGCGGGTGCGGATTCGGTCCTTTTGAAGGCGCAAACATTGAAGCTGTTGTTGTACCCGGCTATAAAGGTACACGTAAAAATATCGATGCGATCTGTGCGCAGGTTGAAGTGGTAACCGCGAAGAAGGCATACTGGTTCAGATTAGATGACCAGGGTGAGATAGTCGGCGGTATCGCAAAGTTCCTTCAGGAAAAGAAAGCTGAAGTGGTTTCTGCACTCGGCCTTAAGAACGGTGATTTTGTTGCCGTTGCGGCAGAAAAGAAGAAAGCTGATGCGTGCAAGGTTGCAGGCGTTATCCGTAAGCTGTTCGGTGCGGAAGTACCGGAGCTTTTTGACAAGGATTGCTACGAATTCTGCTGGATCGTTGATTTCCCGATGTATGAAATCGGTGAAGAGAGCGGAGAACTTGAGTTCTGCCACAATCCATTCTCAATGCCTCAGGGCGGCCTCAAAGCACTTTGCGAGGAGGATCCCCTGACTATCAATGCATATCAGTACGACCTTGTTGTTAACGGCGTCGAGCTCTCTTCGGGAGCTGTTCGTAATCACGACCCCGAGATCATGGTTAAGGCATTTGAGATTGTAGGTCTTGGTGAGGATGACGTAAAGTCAAAGTTCCCTGCAATGTACAACGCGTTCTGTTACGGTGCTCCGCCTCATGCGGGAATCGCACCCGGTGTCGATCGTATGGTTATGCTTCTTTGCGATGCACCCACTATCAGGGAGATCATTCCCTTCCCTATGGCTGCAAACGGCCAGGATATGATGTGTGGAGCTCCGGGAGATGTTACGGAGAAGCAGCTCAAGGAAGTTCATATAAAGATCACGGAATGATCTTGAAGTAAAAGCGGTTATAGTTTCCGCAGGCGGTGACAGTCGGCGCTTTCCGAAAGAGCGCCGGGGTCAAAAAGGCAGTGATAATCTTCGCGAAAGGAGGAATATTATGTTTGATATCGGAGATTATGTAGTGTTTGGAACAGACGGTGTGTGCCGCGTCGAAGATGTGGGACAGTTGGAAATGGAAGGTGTGTCTAAAGAGAAGCTATATTATACGCTCGCACCTCACGGAAAGTCCGGAAATAACAGAATATTTGCTCCTGTCGAGGGAAAACGTGTGGTTATGCGTAAAGTGATAACGAACGAGGAAGCTCAGAAGCTTATCAATGACATTACGGATATCGGACGACTTGAGATCCGCGACGAGAAAAAACGCGAGGAAACATATAAACATGTTCTTCAGGGTTGCGATTGCCGCGAGATAGTAAGCCTTATCAAAGAGATTTATTTCCGCAAGCAGGAACGAACAGCACAGGGAAAGAAGCTTCCTTCTGTTGACGAGAGATATTTTACGATGGCTGAAAACAGTCTTTACGGAGAACTTTGTTTGCCTCTTAATATTGACAAAGAGGACGTACGTGATTATATTTGTGCTGTTGTCGGTGATACGCAGGTTGGGTTATAAGAATGAGATCTAAAAGCCTCTCCGTAGTGCTTGCAACTGCGGCACTACTGCTTTTCCCGTGGTTCTTTTCGGAGGACGCACAGGCTTACAAAGTGAAGATAGATCAAGTCACCATCTATGAGGGTGAGACATTTATGATGGATTCTTTGATCTCGGATGCCGAGTTCGGCTCGCTTAGGTTGCTTACTTCCGACAGGACGGTTTCTACACCGACAAAGGACGGAGCGCTTCTGGGGCTTGGTATCGGAGAGTGCGTCATAACTGTTTCTGACAGGAAAGGGACCAGAGACGAGATAAACGTTAAAGTCGTCTCGAAAGAAGACGTCCATATGGTAGCGCTCACTCTTGATGACGGACCGGGAAGCCATGCCATGGAACTTATGGATTTTTTTGATTCCCGGAATGTTAAGGTGACTTTTTTCTTGATAGGATGTGATGTCTCAAACTATCCGGAAAGCGTCAAAAGAATGGTGGATGACGGTCATGAGATCGGTAACCATTCGATGAATCACAAACAACTTACGGCAATAAAAAAGTCAAAGGCACTTAAAGAAATAGAAAAAGGCGCAAAGGCCATCAAAAAAGTAGCGGGTGTTTCACCCACGGTCTTTCGTCCGCCTTACGGTGATTCCACGGAAGCACAGCGCATTGCGGCCGGGGTTCCCACCGTTTTATGGAATATTGATACACTCGACTGGAAGTATAAGGACGCCGATCGTGTCGCGAATGAGATCATTAACGGAGCGAGTGACGGAAATATAATTCTGGTACATGAAATATACAAAACAACGGTTGAAGGAGTAAAAACGGCCGTTGATAAGCTTGTTGCAAAAGGAGTGAGATTTGTTACTTCGACAACGCTCCTTACACGCGACGGATCTGAAGTGTCGGATCTGATCGGTCAAAGACTGTTTAGTAAAAAAGCAAGGAAGAAATAAATCGGAGGTACTTATATGCGTAAGGATACATTTCGCGGAGGTGTACACCCGTATGAAGGTAAGAAGCTGACAGAAGACAGGGAGGCTATAACATATCTTCCCAAGGGAGATCTTGTTTTCCCGATGTCTCAGCACATAGGCGCGCCTGCTAAGCCCATTGTTGCGCCCGGAGATCGTGTGCTGATGGGGCAGACGATAGCTGAAGCCGGCGGCTTTGTGTCGTCGCCGATAGCTTGCTCGGTCTCGGGACATGTCAAAGAGATCAAGCCGGTGCTTACCGTGTCGGGGAGTATGGTTCAGGCGATCGTTGTTGAGAACGACGGCCTTTACGAAGCAGTCGAAGGACTCGGAGAAGAAAGAGATCCGGCAAGTCTTTCACGTCAGGAAATAAGGGACATTATCAGAGATTCGGGTATCGTCGGTATGGGCGGTGCAGGATTCCCTACATTTATCAAACTATCCCCTAAAAATGATGCTGCCATTGATACCATTATCGTTAACGGTTCGGAATGTGAGCCTTATCTCACATCGGATTACCGTGTTATGCTTCAGGAAGGCGAAAGGATCATTGGCGGATTAAAGATCATACTTTCACTTTTTGACAATGCCCGAGGCGTTATTGCAATAGAAGACAATAAGCCGCGAGCTATTGAGCATATGAAAGAACTGGCCAAGGGCGAAGACAGGATTACTGTTCGCAAGGTTAAGACAAAGTATCCGGAGGGCGCCGAGAGACAGCTCATAAGCGTTGTTACCGGAAGAAAGATCAACTCGTCAATGCTTCCCGCGGATGCAGGATGTATTGTTGACAATGTTGATACCGTGGTTGCGGTCTACATGGCTGTGGCACGCAGAACTCCGCTCATAAGAAGGCTTGTCACTGTTTCGGGTGATGCCATCACTGAGCCGAGAAATTTCATTGTCAAGACGGGCACAAACTACAACGAGCTCATTGAAGCTGCAGGTGGTTTTAATTCTAACCCCGTTAAGATGATATCCGGCGGAACGATGATGGGACTCGCACTTTTTGATACGAATATTCCCGTTACAAAAACATCGTCTGCGCTTCTTGCATTTAAAGAGGATCCTTTGGATAAGGTTCCCACACAACCCTGTATCAGATGCGGAAGATGTGTGGCTGCATGTCCTCAGCATCTTGTACCTCAGATGCTTATGGATGCGGCTGAAAAATTTGACAATGAAGCATTCGAGGCAGTTAACGGAATGGAATGTGTTGAGTGCGGATGTTGCGCCTATGTCTGCCCTTCGGGTAGACCTCTTACCCAGGCAATCAAGCAGACGAGAAGAAGCATTCTTGACGAAAGAAAAAAGAAAGCTGCGGCTGCAGCGGCAGCTAAATAAATGACGCCGACCGTTTTAATACGGCATAAGCGTCAAGGGATACACGAAGTATTCCTAAACACAAGGAGTAACTAAGATCAAAGGAGATCTACAATAAACTATGAAGGAATTAGTCAATGTATCAGCTTCGCCCCATGACCGAAGCGGGAGGACTACGGCATCACTCATGCTTGATGTTGTGATCGCGCTTATACCTGCGAGTCTGTTCGGCGTTTTCCAGTTTGGCCTTAAAGCACTTCTGGTTCTCGTGACCAGTGTTGTCAGCGCAGTTTTGGCCGAATATTTATGGAATCATTTTATGAAAAAACCCAAGGCACCGTACGAATGCAGTGCAGTCGTTACGGGACTTCTGCTTGGGCTTAATTTCCCGGCATCGATACCGTTGTGGATACCTGTTGTGGGCAGCGCGTTTGCGATTATCGTCGTAAAGCAGATGTATGGCGGACTCGGACGTAATTTTATGAATCCCGCTCTTGGAGCAAGATGTTTCCTCGTAATATGTTTTGCGGGAAGAATGACGGATTTTGCGGTTGAAAAAGGAAATGCCGTTATAAACGGATTTGCCGGTGTTGACGGACTTTCACGTGCAACCCCGTTGGGTATCATAAAGGATCTTTCGGCAACGACTTCCGTCGGGTCAGCAGTTTCTGTTTCAGACATGTTCTTTGGTTTTACCGGAGGAGTTATCGGAGAGACTTCGGCTCTCGCGATTCTTATCGGTGGACTTTATCTTGTTATCCGTAAGGTGATATCACTTCGTATACCTCTTGCTTACATTATCTCGTGTGGGCTTTTCATGCTTGTGTTCTCGGGAAGAGGATTTGACGCAGAATATCTTATAGCTCAGCTTGTCGGCGGCGGGCTTATGCTTGGCGCATGGTTCATGGCTACCGATTACGTGACGTCGCCAATAACCCCGTGGGGGCAGATAATATACGGAATACTCCTCGGTGTTTTGACGGGACTTATCAGGCTTTGTTCGTCGGGAGCGGAAGGCGTTTCGTTTACGATCATCTTCTGTAACCTTCTCGTTCCGCTTATTGAGAAGATGACGATGCCCAAAGCGTTCGGTCTCGAGAAGAAATCGAAGAAAAAGAAGGAGGCGTAAGGTATGAAAATGTTTAAAGATGCCTTTGTTCTCTTTTTGATAACAATTGTTGCGGCATGTGCGCTCGGGGCGGTCTACGAGATAACAAAGGGACCCATTGAGGATGCAGCACAAAAGGCAAAAACAGAGGCTTATGAAAAAGTATTCGGCGATATCCCGCAGATGGAAGAATTGGATGAAAACGTTCTTGCGGATGTTAACGGAACGATAAACGGACAGGAACGCCTCGACGGATCGAAGATAAATGAAGCTTATCTGGTATATGACGAGAACGGTCAGACACTCGGAACGATCATGTCTGTTACGAATTCGAACGGCTATGGCGGAGATATCACGATCGCCATGGGCGTTACTAAGGACGGAACTCTGAACGGTATCGAATTCCTTGAGATCAGCGAAACGGCCGGCCTCGGTATGAAAGCAAAAGAAGAGAAATTCCTCGGACAGTTCAGAAATGTTAATACAAAGAGCTTTTCACTTCTCAAAGCAAAGATTGACGGCGAGACTGAGATGGATGCCGTATCAAGCGCGACCATCACTTCAAAAGCTGTCAACAGAGCTGTAAATGCAGGTCTTGTTGCTGCTGAGGAGATTGGGAATAGCTACATAAACGCAGATTAAGGAGGCCGTTATGAACAAATATATTGAACGTTTATACAACGGCATAATAAAAGAAAACCCCACACTCGTGCTGATGCTCGGTATGTGCCCCACACTTGCCGTAACAACATCGGGATCGAACGGACTCGGAATGGGACTTTCAACAACGGCCGTACTTGTAATGTCAAATCTTATGATCTCGGCACTTCGCAAGATCATACCCGATAAGGTGAGAATGCCCGCGTTCATCGTGATCGTAGCTTCATTCGTTACGATAGTCGATCTTCTTATCCAGGGCTTCCTGCCTGCACTTAACGATTCGCTTGGTATTTATATCCCGCTTATTGTTGTTAACTGCATTATCCTCGGTCGTGCCGAGGCGTACGCAAGCAAAAATCCGGTTGGTCTTTCAATATTCGACGGAATAGGAATGGGCCTCGGATTTACGGCGGCGCTTACTATACTCGGTACCATCAGAGAGCTTATCGGAGCCGGAACAGTATTTGGATTCCGGGTTATGCCCGACGCATATGAGCCCTTCTCGATCTTCATCATGGCTCCCGGTGCATTCTTCGTTCTGGCCGTACTTACAGGCATTCAGAATAAGCTCAAGCTTAAGAGCGCCACAAACGTTGAGGAAAAAGAACCTTCAACGCTTGCCTGCGGCGGAAACTGTGCGGAATGTGTCGGCACTGTATGTGCGGCTAACAGATCGCTTTTGGAGACTACGGCACACGATAAACAGGTTGATGCTGTTGCAGCCAAGGAAGGTAAGGCATTCCCCGAAGAGGTGGGTAAGGTTAAACCTTCAACAGACAAGGGAGGTGACGAGAAATGAGCACCATAAAAGAATTAATACTTTTGTTTGTCGGAGCTGCATTTGTCAATAACGTCGTTCTCAGCCAGTTCCTCGGAATATGTCCTTTCCTCGGTGTATCCAAAAAAACAAATACCGCCGTCGGAATGGGAACGGCCGTTATCTTTGTCGTAACGGCATCCTCTGCTGTGGCAAGTCTTTTACATAATTACGTACTTGTTCCCACAGGACTTGAATATATGGACACCATAGTGTTCATCGCTGTTATTGCGGCGCTTGTTCAGTTGGTCGAAATGATCTTGAAGAAGTTCATCCCTTCACTTTACAAGGCACTCGGTGTTTATCTTCCTCTTATAACAACAAACTGCTGTGTTCTCGGTGTTGCGCTCATAAACGTGACCAAGGAATATGACATCGGAAGAAGCGTTGTAAACGCACTCGGTACTTCTGTTGGATTCTGTGTAGCGATCGTATTGCTTGCGGGAATCCGTGAAAGAATTGAAGGAAACGAGATCCCTCATACAATGAAAGGATCACCCATTCTCCTTGTGACTGCGGGTCTTATGGCCATCGCGTTCTGCGGATTTGCCGGATTGATCTGATATAAACATGTGAATGAGGATTTTAAGTCAATAGCGGATGTGTTCTGAGAACGGATCTGCTTTAGAAGGAGAGAAGAGATGTTTAGTGCAGTACTTTTGGATTTCAGCCTGAAAGGCGTTTTGACAGCTGCCGGAGTAGTCGGAGCTACGGGCCTTATCATAGGTATACTTCTCTGTATAGCTGCAAAGAAATTCGCCGTAAAGACTGATGAGAGAGTTGAAAAAGTAAGAGCTTGTCTGCCCGGAAGCAATTGCGGAGGATGCGGATTCGCCGGTTGTGATGCGTGTGCGGAAGCAATAGTATCGGGAGCGGCACCCGTTAACGCATGTACGGCGGGAGGAGATTCGGCAGCGATTGCCGAAGTACTGGGAACAGAAGCAGTTGTATCAGAAAAAAAGGTGGCTTTTGTAAAGTGCTCGGGAACTTGTGATAAGGTAAAATTTAAGTATAGATATAACGGAATTTCCGAATGCAGAAAGCTTGCACTCATTCCGGGTCACGGAGAAAAAGAGTGTATGTACGGATGCATGGGTTACGGTTCATGTGTTGCAGCATGTAAATTCGGAGCCATGAGCATTAAAGACGGTGTCGCCTATGTCGATAAAGAAAAATGTGTGGGTTGCGGTGCATGCGTGAATGTCTGCCCCAATCACATCATAGAGCTTCGCCCTTACGAATCATGGTACGGAGTTGCCTGCAGTTCTCATGAAAAGGGAAAAGACGTAAAGGATAAGTGCTCGGCAGGATGTATCGGATGCGGTATCTGCTCACGTTTTTGTCCTATTGACGCGATCACGGTTGTTGACAATATAGCGCACATCGATCAGTCGCTTTGCGTAGGTTGCGGAACATGTGAAGAAAAGTGTCCTCAAAAGGTAGTAAAGATACTTTGAGGAAATGCTTGATTTTCGCGAAGATTAACAGTATATTATCTTCAATGACACACTATGTGCCACATCCGTAGCGGGATAAAGATCGATAGCTAAATTTAAACGGATGTGATTTGGGAGAATAAGATGACAGATCAGAATAAAAAAGGTTTACCTGAGGGTGCATCCGTTGATGAGGCAGAAGGACTCGGACAGATCGTTCTTACGCTTGAGGACGACAGTGAAGTTACCTGCGATATTATCGCAACATATCCTTGTACGAACGGTAATTCATACATAGCACTTCTTCCCGTGGATGCCGAGGGTGATGAAGACAGTGATTTCTTCCTTTACAGATATACTGTTGACGATGAGGGTGAGATCGTACTGGGCGATATTGACAGCGAAGAAGAGTTCGAAGAAGCTTCTGAGGCATTTGACGAGCTTCTCGATGAGATGGAATATGATGAGATGTTTGATGATGAGGAAGACGGGCAGTAAAATGCAAGTCTGATCCGGAAAAAAACTCAAACGATGTGATATTTATTTTGACATTTCGCCGATAAAGCGTGAGGGCGCCGTGGTTCTTCCACGGTGCTCTTTTGCGTAGAGAACAAAAAGATCCTTTTTGGCTCTTGTGAGAGCAACATAAAACATACGTCGTTCTTCCTCGAGATTGTCCTTGAGAAAAGCGCGTCCCGATGGAACGACACCTTCGGCCGTATCGATGATAAAAACCGTGTCGAACTCAAGTCCTTTTGCGGAGTGAAAACTCAAAAAACGAACCCCGTTACATTCGGTATTGATCGCAGATTCTTCCGATCTTCTCTTAACGCTTATATGCTCACACCATTCTGCATAGTCGGAAAAATCTCTTGATTCCTCTTCGAGAACGTCAAGGATAGCCAAAAGGTCAATATCCCCGTCGGGACGTGAGGCTGCAAGTTCTTTCAGATATCGGTCCAAACCGATCTTTTTCCTTATGTATTTGATGCAGGAAAAAAGATCGAGTCCGCTCATCATTTTGAGATCCCCGGAAAGGCTTTGGAGTGAACGGGATGCGGATGAAGAAAAATTCTTTGTATCGGGCGAAAGAAGATTTGTGCGTACATGAGTAAAGCCCCCTCGCGGAATACCTCTTTCGGGAACGTTTATGATCTCGAGGGCTGCTTCTCTCTGGATATCCCCGCGAGATGCGGCAATATAAGACAGGACAATGCGTGCGGGCAGAGATTCATAAAGATCACTGTGTTTGCCCCTGTTGTCATAAGGAATACTGCGTGATGAAAAGAGAGATACAAGCGGGCCGGGCTGGTAATTGTTCCTGTAAAGAACGGCAATGGAAGAGGGCTCGGTCCCGTTTTTTATAGCCTTTACACATTCGGAAACAATAAATCGGTATTCGTCCGATGTCGTTTTGAAACCTTTTATCGTAACAGAGCCGCTGCTGACTTTTGAAAACAGATTTTTTTTGAATCTGTTGCGGTTGTTGTTTATGAGCTTTGAAGAGCATTCGACAACCGATTTCGGACAACGATGATTCTCAGGCAGCGTCACAAGAGGCGCATCCCTGTGGTCGTCAAGAAAACGCTTCATAAGCGTTGGATCGGCGCCGCGGAAGCGATAAATAGCCTGGTCGTCATCACCGACAGCGAATATGTTTTGATGAGCGTTTTCAAGAAGTCTTACCGTTTCGTATTGCAGAAGATTTATATCTTGAAACTCATCAATTAGGATATAGCGGTATGACGAAGAAAGCTCGGCGCAGATCTCGGGCTTTTTGATCAACAGCTTATATGTGAGCGCAAGGATGTCGTCAAAATCGATCCTGCCTGTGCTCCTGAGTTTCTTGTTGTATATTGACAGCATTTTGTTGAACTCGGCGATACCGCATGAAAACGGCTTGAAATTGGCCGACTCCAACGTCATGTTTTTGAATAATGCTATGTCTTTGGAAACGTGATCGAGAACTTCCTGATTGGGAGTATACCCGGGGAATGATTCTTCAATCGTTTTTTTTACAATGTCACGTCGTGTTGAGTCAGTGATCAGATCGGAGGGTTCAAACGGACAATAGCTTCTGAGTATTTTAAAGAAAAAAGAATGGAATGTTGCAAAGGTGACCGAAGCACCCTTGGGACACATCCTGAAAAATCTTTCGCGCATCTCCAGCGCGGCGGCACGAGTATAGGTGATAACGAGTATGTTCTCGGAGGGTATATGTTCCTTCTCAATGAGGTTCTTGACCCGCATCGTTATAACGGTCGTCTTGCCGGAACCCGGTCCGGCAAGAACGAGCATTGGACCGTTTACGTGACCTACCGCCTGTTTCTGCTCTTTGGATAAAAGCATGTAGGCTCCTTTGTATTGTGTAACGTTTAATTTGCAATAGCAGCTTTTAGTTCTGTGCTGCTGTATTTGATTACAATCGCAGCTTTGAATTTCATGTTGCCGTTTAATTTGCAATAGCAGCTTTTAGTTTTGTGCTGCTGTATTTGATTACAATCGCAGCTTTGAATTTCATGACGCCGTTTAATTTGCAATAGCTGCTTTTAATTTCTCTATGCCTTTTTCAATTCTTTTAAATGACTCTTCGGCACCGAGAATCTCCATGATCTCGTATGCGCCACCGGGAGTTGTCTGCTTTCCGGAAACTGCTGTACGAAGAGGCCAAAGGGCGATTCCGTTCTTTATCTGTTTCTCCTCAACATATGCAGCGATGCAACCCTGAAGAGATTCGAGCGAAAGATCGGGAAGAACTTTGAGTCTCGGAAGCAGATCGGTAAGTGACTCAAGTGAGTTCTCATAGGTTGTCTTCATCTTTTTGTGGATATACATCTCGGTATCATAATCGGGAAGCTCCGCAAAGAAGTCGATCATTTCGGGAATATCGCAAAGTGTCTCGATCCTTGATTTTACGAGAAGTGCGATGGCCTTGCTGTCGAGGTTTTTACCTACTGCTTTTTCAACATACGGAACTGCGAGAGCGAGGTACTTTTCCTCATCCATAGCCTTTAAGTATTCGCCGTTCATCCAGCGCAGCTTTACGTTATCAAAAACTGCAGGGGATTTACTGATCCTGTGGTAATCGAATTCTTTTGTGATTTCCTCAAGACTTAAGATCTCGCGGTTGTCGGGGCTGTTCCAACCGAGAAGCGCAACGTAGTTGAGAAGTGCTTCGGGTACAAAACCCTGCTCGATAAAACCTTCAAGTGTTACGGTCTGACCGCTTCTTTTCGAGAGCTTTTTATGATCCTCGTTTGTAATAAGCGGAAGATGGATATAAGCGGGTTCATCCCATCCGAAAGCTTTATAGAGAAGTGTGTATTTAGGTGTTGACGAGAGGTACTCGTTACCTCTGACGACATGGGTGATGCCCATTAGGTGGTCGTCTACGACATTGGCAAAGTTGTAAGTCGGGAAGCCGTCTGACTTGATAAGGATCTGATCGTCAAGTTCACTGTTCTCAACCGTGATCACACCGTAATTCTCATCGGAGAAGGAAGTGGTTCCCGTGGTGGGAATATTTTGCCTTATGACGAAGGGTTTACCTTCTTTAAGGTTTGCTTCGATCTCTTCTTTTGAGAGATGAAGACAGTGCTTATCATAATGAGTAATGGTCTCGCCGTTTACGGTTGTTGTGAGTGTTTCAAGACGCTCCTTATCGCAGAAGCAGTAGTATGCTTCTCCTTTTTCGACGAGTTCAAGAGCGTACTTCATGTAGAGTCCTGACTTAACACGTTCGCTCTGTACATAGGGACCGCATCCGCCGTCTTTATCGGGACCTTCATCATGCACAAGTCCTACGCCTGCAAGAGTCTGAAAGATGATATCGGTTGCGCCTTCTACAAAGCGGCCTCTGTCTGTATCTTCGATTCTGAGGATAAAGTCTCCTCCCTCGTGTTTTGCAACGAGATATTCATAAAGCGCCGAGCGAAGGTTTCCCATATGCATCTTACCGGTAGGACTCGGAGCAAATCTTGTTCTTATCTTAGACATAGTTCTTTCCTTTCAAAAACCGTTATTGTACCTAATTATATACACGGAGCCTGCAAAAAACAACTGCAAATCGAGAGGCGTTTCCAAAGCGGGCTATACGCTCCGGGTCGTTTCAGGCAGAAGCATTGCTGCGTAATGGCAGGATATATGTAGTGTCGCTTGTTAATGCCCGGAACTAAGAGAGTGTGGGGTGGAAGGCATGCGGCGGCGCATGGTAATGCCCGGAATATGAGAGAGTGGGGTGGAAGGCACGTGGCGGCGCATGGTAATGCCCGGAGGAAGGTGTGCGCACAAATTAAAAGCCAAATGATTACTCACAAGGAAGAATGCGTACTTACAAGGAAGAATGCGTACTTACAAGGAAGAATGCCTACTTATAAGGAAGAATGCCTACATACAATGAATGCCTACCTATAAGGAAGAATGCGTACTTACAAGGAAGAATACGTACTTATAAGGAAGAATGTGTCCAATACGAAATCAATCGTTTCTGTGGACGTATTTTTTCTACTATTTTCGATGAAAACCGGCAAAATACGTCCAATAGCAAATCAATGGCTTATTTGGGCAAAATCTCTTAAAAAATGTGGTCCACAGAGCGTACTGATTTTCTATAGGACGCAATTTTGCTGAACACATGTTTAACTTTGCCGTAAGACGCAATTGTATATAATGCTTGTAATATTTGTGTGAACTACTCGGCAATTGAATAGCCGAGAACCCCCGCACTTGTACTTCACAACATGCTACCAGCACTTGTACTTCACAACATGCTACCCGCACTTGCACCCCGCGCTCAAATTTACAACTTACTATCCGCGCCCCAACCCCCAAAATTGTTAATGTCGCGCACGCTTCTCACATACAAAGTCTTTTACATCCCGCCCCTGAAACGCTATAATAATCTTTGGATGATAAGCGTTGAGCCTCGAAGTGCCATACACAGGCTCGATCGCATGATACATATAAAATGATAACAGGGAAAGGGAGACCCCATGAAATACTACTTCATTGTTAATCCCGGCTCCAGGACCGGAAAGGCAAGGGAACTCTGGAACGAAATGCATAAGCGTCTTGAAAGATCCGGCAGGGATTTTGAAGTCTTTTATACTAAGAATCAGGGAGATGCCCAAAAAGCGGCTTGCTCAATCTGCAGGAAGGATCCCGCTATGAAACGTATCGTGGTAGTGGGCGGTGACGGAACCTTAAATGAAGCGGTGAACGGTATCCCGGTGGGAGCAAAGGTGATGCTCGGAGTCATTCCGACAGGGTCGAGTAATGATTTCGCGCGTGGTGTCGGGATCGCATCCGATCCCATGAAGGCTTTCGAGAGGATACTTAATCCCCGATACTTTGAGAAGATAGATGTGGGGATTACGCGTTTCCCCGTTAAACATACTCTGATTCCCAGAGGAGAAGTGCAGGAAGCGAAAGTCGGAGCGGAGGAAGCACGTGAAGTGCAGGAAGCGAAAGCCGGAGCGGGGGAAGCACGTGAAGTGCAGGAAGCGAAAGTCGGAGCGGGGGAAGCACGTGAAGTGCAGGAAGCGAAAGCCGGAGCGGAGGAAGCACGTGAAGTGCAGGAAGCGAAAGTCGGAGCGGAGGAAACACGTAAAAAAGAGGCGCGATTCGCGGTGAGCAGCAGCATCGGTTATGACGCACAGATATGTCACAAGGCGCTTGAGTCACGCCTTAAGAAGTTCCTCAACAGGATCGGGAAGGGAAGGCTTGTTTATTACATCACGGGAATCTTCTTTGTGTTCAAATGCCCTCATGTAAAAGCCGAGATCATTATCGACGGAAAAAGAAAACTTTCATATAAAAAGCTTGTATTTGCATCTGCAATGAACACCAGATATGAGGGCGGCGGAATGCCCATGGGACCGGATGCCGATCCTTCTGACGGGAAGGTTACCATGTGCATAGTTCATGATGTCTCGAGGCTCAAACACCTCTTTTATATGCCATCCGTCATCAAGGCTAATCATGTCAACAAGAAAGGGGTGGAGCAGATCACATGCCGTACATGTGAGGTCAGGACGGAGAAGCCCCTCTGCGTTCACACGGACGGCGAGCCCGCAGGTATAAGGGATCATGTGATCTTCTCGTGCACGGGAGAAAAACTCAAGGTTATGAGATGATATTGATATGTCAGTGAGGCTGTAAAGTGCCAGGCAACAGGTCATCGAGAATCCCCACCCGAATTATTTAAGTTTTTTAAAATATTAGTATTTGTGAAGAAATATTTCTTGCTTTTATCCTTTTGGAAATATATAATAATTCAATACTTTGCCGAGAGAGGGCTTACGACGCTTCCCTCCGAAGGTAAAGGCGACTGACGGAGAACGCATAGGCGTTACCGGGCAGAATATATTACAGAAAGGATGAGTGTCGTGAAGATTAGTTTTTCAACAGTAGCATGTCCCGACTTCAGTTGGTCCGATATCTATTCCATGGCTAAAGACCTTGGCTTCGACGGTATCGAGATCAGAGGCATCGGTGACGAGATTTCAGCCGTAAATGCGCAGCCCTTTAAAGAGGACAAAATAGCAGCAACCATTAAAAAGCTTGCGGAACTACGACTAGAGATCCCCTGCCTAGATACAGGGTGCTTTTTGAAAATCGAGTCGGAGCATGACAATGTCATCCGTGAAGTATCAGATTACATAAAGCTTGCGTCGAAGCTATCAACCCCTTATGTGAGGATTCTTGCAGATCAGGGGCCTGAGCCGGTGAGCGATGTTGATGATGATTATGTTGTTTCGGTTCTTAAAGAACTTGCAACAATTGCGGAAGAATATGAAAACGTTACGCTCCTTGTGGAGACTAACGGAGTTTACTCGGATACAATGAGACTCAAGAGACTGCTTGATAAGACGGGCAGCGAGAGAGTCGCAGCACTCTGGGATGTTCATCACCCTTACAGGTATATGGGAGAAAGTCCCGAAGAAACCATCAGAAATATAGGCAGCTACATCCGTCATGTCCATGTAAAGGATTCGGTCATGGTAAACGGAGAGCCTCAGTATAAGATCATGGGTGAAGGAGACATGCCCTTAACGGCAGTCTTCGAAGCACTCAAGGAAATAGGTTACAGCGGTTATGTTTCACTCGAGTGGGTTAAGCGTTGGGCTCGTAACCTTCAGGATGCGGGTATTGTTTTCCCTCAGTTTGCGCATTACATGGCAAAGTACCGCGAGGAAAGACAGGATCTTTTGCAGGACAACAAGGCTCATACAGGAAAGTATGTATGGCCCAAGGAGCATCTTATCGACGAAACGTTCCCCGATGTCCTCGACCGTATGTGTAAGGAATTCCCTGAGCAATATGCGTTCAGGTACACAGAGCTTGATTACACAAGAACATACATAGAATTCAGGAACGACGTTGACAATTTCGCCAAAACGCTTATAGCCATGGGCGTCAGAAAAGGCGATCACGTTGCAATATGGGCGACCAACGTTCCGCAGTGGTATATCACTTTCTGGGCTACCACTAAGATCGGAGCCGTGCTTGTTACTGTCAATACGGCATACAGAGTACACGAGATCGAGTACCTGCTTCGCCAGTCCGATACGCAGACCCTCGTGATGATTGAGAACTATAAGGATATCGATTACGTTGAGATCATCAAGGAGCTCTGCCCCGAACTTGACAGCTGCGAGCCCGGAGCTCTCCACAGCGAGAAGCTTCCTTTCCTCAGAAATGTCATCATAGCGGGAGCAAAGCAGCCCGGATGCTACACATGGGAAGAGGCGCTTGAACTTTCCGAGACTGTTTCACAGAAGGAAGTTGAATTCCGCAGACGTTTCGTTACAAAGAACGATGTCTGCAATATGCAGTATACGTCGGGTACAACAGGATTCCCCAAAGGAGTTATGCTTACCCATTACAATGTGGTTAATAACGGCAAGGCTATCGGAGACTGTATGGATCTTTCGACAGCGGACCGCATGATGATCCAGGTTCCCATGTTCCATTGCTTCGGCATGGTACTCGCGATGACTGCATCGATGACTCACGGAACAACGATGTCGCCGATCACCGCGTTCTCCCCGAGAAAGGGGCTTGACTGTATAAACAGAGAGAAGATCACCGCATTCCACGGTGTGCCCACAATGTTTATAGCCATGCTCGGACATGAGAATTTCGACAAGACCGATTTCTCACATATGCGTACGGGCATCATGGCAGGAAGTCCCTGCCCCATCAAGGTCATGCAGGACGTTGTTGACAAGATGAACATGTCTGAGATATGCATCACTTACGGTCAGACAGAGGCATCACCCGCATGTACGATGAGCAAGACTACGGATTCGCTCGAAGCTCGTGTAAATACTGTCGGCGGCCCGATATTCGGTGTTGAGTGTAAGATCGTCGATCCCGAGACGGGAGAAGATCTTCCCGATAACAAGGACGGCGAGTTTGTTGCACGCGGTTATAACATTATGAAGGGTTATTACAAAATGCCGGAGGCTACGGCTGCTGCGATCGACGAAAACGGATGGCTTCATACGGGAGACCTTGCAAGAAGAACTTCCGAGGGATATTATAAGATTACGGGTCGTATCAAGGATATGATCATCCGCGGGGGTGAAAATATCTACCCCAAGGAGATTGAGGAGTTTATATATACTCATCCGAAGGTTGAGGATGTTCAGGTTATCGGCGTTCCCGACCGTGATTACGGCGAAGAGATCATGGCTTGCGTTATCCTCAAAGAAGGCGAGACCATGACGGAAGAGGAACTTAAGGACTTCGTTCGTAAAAACATGGCTAAGCACAAGATACCCAGATATGTTGATTTTGTCGATTCGTTCCCTATGAACGCGGCAGGCAAGATCCTCAAGTACAAGATGAGAGAGGCAGCGGTCGAGAAGTTTGGACTTCAGGCTGCAAACTCCATTGTTACCGCCTGACAGGAAGTGTTAAGGAAGACCGTTTGGTCATTTCAAACGGACGTTGCAAATAATGTATATGGGAGGATTTACAACATGAAGATCATCAAAACGGCTGATTATGACGAACTCAGCAGGAAAGCGGCACAGATCATAGCATCTGTCGTTATTTCGAAACCAAGAGCAGTCCTTGGACTCGCTACCGGATCGACTCCGATAGGCACATACAAGGAGCTCGTAAGAATGAATAAGGCGGGAGACCTTGATTTTTCACAGGTAACCACCGTAAATCTTGATGAGTATGCAGGACTTGATCCCGCTAACGATCAGAGTTACCGTTACTTCATGAATGATAACCTCTTTGATCACATAAACATTGATAAGAACAGAACCTTTGTACCCAACGGACTTGCAAAAGATCTTGTTGCTGAAGGAAATCGATACGATGAACTTATCGAATCGCTCGGGGGAACTGACATTCAGCTCCTCGGGATCGGTCATGACGGACATATCGGATTCAACGAGCCCGATGATGTTTTTTACAAGGCTACTCATGAGGTTAAGCTTGATGCCATGACGATCAAGGCCAATGCAAGATTCTTTGAGAGCGAGGAAGCAGTTCCGCGCAAAGCGATCACTATGGGTATGTGGGCTATCATGCAGGCAAAGAAGATACTTCTTATCGCATCCGGAGATGACAAGAGAGATATCGTGGAAAGATCGATAAAAGGACCGGTAACTCCCAAGGTTCCCGCGTCAATACTTCAGTGCCACAGAGATGTCACTGTGATCTATACTTATTAAAAATACTGTGCAAAAAGCATTTAAAAGCCACGGACAATGTTCCGTGGCTTTTTGTGTGCAACTCGCTGCTTACTTTGCGAAGACCGGGGTGTGCGCAACTCGTGGCCTTCATTTTCACGGAGCCTGTTCCGAGGCTTTATTGTTTGAAACTGAGCCTGTTCCGTGACTATACACTCTGTGTCTGTATTTTCGAGTGAGAGGAGAGTAACACGGTGAGCAGCGAGACGAATTTACACATAAAGAAAAACGCGATTAACGAAAATCCATGAAAGCGAAAATAACACGCACAACTTGACAAATTCGAAAGACAGATTTATAATTTATCCTGTGATTTTTACATTGGTCTTTCGGCCGGATAGGAGAAAAATATGAGTCTTATTTCTATTGATGAGGAAAAATGTGTCGGTTGTAATTCTTGTATTCGTGTGTGCCCTGCTCCTTTAGCGAATAAGGCTTATATGGACAGCAACGGAAAGCTTGTCATCTCGATAGATGACAGCAAGTGCATAAAGTGCGGGTCGTGTATAGAAGCGTGCAACCATAAGGCACGTTCCTACACTGACGATACAGATGTGTTCTTTGAAAAGCACGAAAAAGGAGAAGATCTCGCAATTATCGTAGCACCTGCAATCATGGTAGCTTTCCCCGACAGCTGGTTTAAGGCACTCAGTTGGCTTCGTGAAAAAGGAGTAAAACTCATCTATGATGTGAGCTTCGGTGCGGATATATGTACATGGGGTCACATCAGATATCTTTCGAAAAACCCCGGCAAAAAGATCATATCGCAGCCCTGTGCCGCGATAGTCAATTATATGCTTCGATACAGAAGAGAAAGCATACCGGCGCTTTCTCCGGTTGTCAGCCCCATGATGTGTACGGCTGTTTACATGAGAAAATATGCCGACTTTAAGGGAACGATCGCGGCAATCTCACCCTGTGTCGCAAAGAAGGACGAGTTTACGAGAAGTAACGGCATGATAAACCTCAACGTCACCGTTGATCGATTGTTCGCGGGAATAAAAGATCGTCACGTAGTTCTTCCGGTGAACATTTCGGCAGAAGATTTCGAGTTTGACAGTCCTGCAGGTTTTGTGGGCGCGATCTATCCGATGCCCGGAGGCCTTAAGGAAAACTTAAAACTCCATGTTCCCGACATATCCTGCATCAATTCGGAAGGTCCCGGAAAGGTTTATTCCGAACTTGATTATTATTCGACAGTCCGTGATAATTATAAGCCTGCGGTGTTTGATGTCCTTAACTGCGAGTTTGGCTGTAACAGCGGCCCGGGAGTAGGAAAGGCTTATGATCTATTCAAGAGAACGAGTGTGCTTTATGAAATAAAGAACAGAACAGACGGTCAAAGAAGGGCGGGATTCACCAGAAAGGGTGAGGATTCGCAGTTCATTGAATTTGATAAGAAACTCAGGCTTGAAGACTTTATTACAACCTACGAACCGATCGGAGAAGAGATCGAGAACATAAGCGAAGAGAAGATAGGTGAGGCGTTCAAGCTCTTAAGAAAGAATAACGAAACAGAGAGAAATTACGATTGCCATGCCTGCGGGTACAAGAGCTGCCGTGATATGGCAAAGTCGATCGCACGCGGCATCAACGTGCCCGAGAACTGCCGTCGCTTTATTCAGGAAAATATGCGTGCTGAAGAGGAGAGAGTATCACATCTCAACAGCGAACTTGAAGCTACAACCAGAGAACTTGCTGAGATCATCGAGGATCTTGCAAAGAGCATAGATGATGTTAATAAAGAGGTAACTCTCATTTCCTCAAACGGACGTGAGAATTATGACAGAATGAATGAAATGTCCGGTTACATGGAGGAACTCAACCGCATGAACGAGGGCATTAACAGCATGATGAAGACAATTGACGAAAATGTCGAGAATTACGGAGCAATGACGGCAAGCGTTAAGAATATCGCAGGCAAGATCAATCTCCTTTCTCTCAATGCTTCGATCGAGTCTGCACGTGCAGGGGAGGCCGGACGTGCATTTGCGGTTGTTGCGGAAAACATCAGAGAGCTTTCCGACGGATCGAAAGAATCTGTTGCTTCAGCAGAGGATAACGAACAGTCCATCAGAGAGTCAATCGAAAAGGTTAATGAGACTGTCAGCGAATTTTCTGAGAAGTTCGGCATCTTCACAAGACTTGTGGACCAGGCCAAGGACAGTTCGTCGGCAATATCACAAAACGGTATAAACATTAAGGGCTCAATGGATAAGGTCAATCAGATCGCTGAAAGACTTGAAATCATTGCTCGCAAGTCCTGAGAGTGCATGATTATTCCTCAAAGGCCACGGAACTTGATAACAGCCCATCTCGATGATATAATATGACCGATTGGCGAATATAGGATCGGTCCCCGGGAGGTACCGATCGAGTTTTAGGAGGAGAAGTCGTGAGAAGAATAGCTTTAATGTTTATATTGAATTTTTACAGACTTCCGTATTATTTCTTTAAGTTGATGTGGCTTACTTCAAAGAAAAACGCTTTCAGTAAAGAAAAGAAGTATGCTTTTCTTCATAAAGCGATACCCTGTGCCATAAGAGCGGGGCGCGTTGATATAAGAAGTTTTGGACTTGAAAACATCCCCAAAGAAAACGGATTTCTTATGTTCAGCAATCATCAGGGAATGTTTGATGCAATGTCTCTCATTTATCTGCTGGACAGGCCGTTCAGTACACTGAGCAAAAAGGAAACGGAAAATGTACCGCTTTTATCGAGGGTTCTTTCGTGCATGAATGTTGAGTATATCGACCGCGATGATGTGAGAGCATCGCTTAAGACAATCCAACATGTTGCACAGAGAGTGAAAGACGGAGACAACTTCGTCATATATCCTGAAGGTCACCGCAGTAGGAACAGCAATAAGCTTGCACCTTTTAAGCCCGGTGCGTTTAAGAGCGCAACACTTTCGAAATGTCCTATAGTACCGGTAGCCCTTGTAGACAGCTACAAGCCCTTCGATATTCCTTCCATAAAAAGAACGACTGTTTACATCAGATTCTTAAAACCCATCGAGTGGGAAGAGTATAAGAATATGAAGACAACAGAGCTTTCTATGTTTGTGAGCAACAGGATTAGCGAGGCTATACACAATATGGAAAAGAAGGCTGCGAGGGAAGAATCGGTCGGAAGACTCGCAAGACTTTTGAACAAGATAAGAAACAAATAAAAGTATCACTTTTGAAAGTTTAAACGCCCGTGCACTGTGTGCGGGCGTTTTGTTCTTGTTAAGACATGTGAAACAAAAATGCTTGACAACTGTTGCTAATCGCTTTATAATGCACTTTGTGCGCACTTATGGGCGATTATTTTCATGCATAATTCCCAGCGTGTGGCAACCGCAAAACACACATTTTATAAGGAGGAATATTAATGCCTACATTCAACCAGTTAGTAAGAAAAGGCAGACAGACTGTTGAGAAAAAGTCTACAGCTCCCGCACTCTTAAAGAGCTTTAACTCACTCAACAAGAAGGCTGTGGATACAAACTCGCCTCAAAAGCGTGGCGTTTGTACAGCTGTTAAAACTGCTACACCCAAGAAGCCTAATTCGGCACTCCGTAAGATTGCCAGAGTACGTCTTTCAAACGGTATTGAAGTTACGAGCTATATCCCCGGCGAAGGTCATAACCTTCAGGAGCATAGCGTTGTACTTGTAAGGGGCGGCAGAGTAAAGGATCTTCCCGGTACAAGATACCATATCGTAAGAGGAACTCTTGATACGGCAGGTGTTGCAAACCGTAAACAGGCTCGTTCCAAGTACGGTGCAAAGATGCCTAAGAAGAAGTAATTAAAGAACCAATCAGTTAGTTTACTCATATAAAATAACTATGATCCGGCATGATATCTTCACATGCGGTTGCCGTTAGAAGAGTCCGAAAGACTTATAACGCAGGAAAAGATAGATCAAACCGGGCATGTAGTACACTTTTATAATGTGAGTACCGATGATTTAATGGCAGCGTAAGCTGTAATTCGTTAAGGAGGGAAGTAACGTGCCACGTAAAGGACATACACCCAAGAGAGATGTTTTAGCCGATCCTATCTACAACAGCAAGGTTGTAACAAGGCTTGTCAACAATATCATGCTTGACGGCAAAAAGGGTACGGCTCAGAAGATCGTATACGGAGCATTCGACAAGGTTGCACAGACAACAGGTAAGGATGCCATGGAAGTATTCGAGGCAGCTATGAACAACATTATGCCTGCACTCGAAGTAAAAGCACGCAGAATCGGTGGAGCAACATATCAGGTTCCCATCGAAGTAAGACCGGAACGCCGTCAGGCTCTGGCTCTGCGCTGGATGACCACATTCTCACGCAAGAGAGGCGAGAAGACCCAGATCGACAGACTTGCAGGCGAGATCATGGATGCAGCCAACAACACAGGATCTGCTGTAAAGAGAAAAGAAGATATGCACAAGATGGCAGAGGCAAACAAGGCGTTCGCTCACTTCAGATGGTGATCGCCCCGGCTACAGAAACTATAGTATTTAGGGTAGTGGCCGGACCTGATGGATCCGGTCACAGTATTTGGTAAAGAAGTTTATATTTGATTATTTTAAGGAGGAAAATCCTTTGGCTGGAAGAGAATATCCTTTGGAGAGGACAAGAAATATCGGTATCATGGCTCATATCGACGCCGGAAAGACTACGCTTACAGAGCGTATCCTTTACTATACCGGCGTTAACTATAAGATCGGTGATACCCATGAAGGTACAGCTACTATGGACTGGATGGAGCAGGAACAGGAAAGGGGTATTACAATCACTTCAGCCGCAACAACCTGTCATTGGACGCTTGAAGAGTTTACTAAGCCTAAGGCAGGAGCACTTGAGCATCGTATCAATATCATTGATACACCCGGCCACGTTGACTTCACAGTAGAAGTTGAGCGTTCGCTTCGTGTCCTTGACGGTGCTGTCGGCGTTTTCTGCGCAAAGGGCGGTGTTGAGCCTCAGTCTGAGACTGTTTGGCGTCAGGCTGATAAATACAACGTACCCCGTATGGCTTTCGTAAACAAGATGGACATAGCAGGTGCCAATTTCTACAACGTTGTAGATATGATCCGTACAAGACTTTCAAAGAATCCTGTACCCCTTGAGCTTCCTATCGGAAAAGAAGATACATTCAAAGGTGTTATCGATCTTTTCGAGATGAAAGCATACATCTATAACGATGACAAGGGTGACAATATTTCTGTTGAAGATATACCTGCAGATATGGCTGAAGAAGCAGCTGACTACAGATCAAAGATGATCGAGTCGATCTGTGAAACAGACGATGATCTCCTTGAGGTTTACCTTGAGGGAACAGAGCCTGACACAGCAGCTCTTAAAGCAGCTCTTCGCAAGGCTACTATCGCCGGAACGATCATCCCTGTATATTGCGGAACCGCATATCGTAACAAGGGCGTTCAGAAGCTCCTTGACGGAATCATCGAGTATATGCCCGCACCTACAGACGTTGCAGATATCAAGGGAACCGATCTTGAAGGAAACGAAGTACACAGAAAGTCTTCTGATGAAGAGCCTTTCGCTGCACTCGCATTCAAGATTATGGCAGATCCTTTCGTAGGAAAGCTTGCATTCTTCCGTGTTTACTCCGGAACAATGAATACAGGTTCTTACATACTTAATGCTTCTAAAGATAAGAAGGAGCGTGTGGGTCGTATCCTTCAGATGCATGCAAACAAGAGAATGGAGCTCGAGAAGGTATACTCGGGTGATATCGCTGCTGCGGTAGGACTTAAGTTCACCACAACAGGTGATACTCTCTGTGATGAGAGACATCCCGTTATCCTTGAGTCAATGGAATTCCCGGAGCCCGTTATCGATATCGCTATCGAACCCAAGACCAAAGCAGGTCAGGACAAGATGGGCGAAGCACTTGCAAAGCTTGCTGAAGAAGATCCTACATTCCGTGTTACAACAAATGCCGAGACAGGCCAGACAATCATTGCCGGCATGGGCGAGCTTCACCTTGATATCATCGTGGACAGACTTCTTCGTGAATTCCACGTTGAGGCAAATGTCGGAGCTCCTCAGGTTGCATATAAGGAAGGAATCACCAAGGAAGTTGAAGTTGATTCCAAGTATGCTAAGCAGTCCGGTGGACGTGGTCAGTACGGTCATTGTAAGGTTATTTTCACACCTATGGATGTTAACGGCGACAAGACATACGAATTTGAGTCGACTGTTGTCGGCGGTGCGATCCCGAAGGAATATATCCCCGCTGTATCGGCAGGTATCGAAGATGCCATGAAGTCCGGTATTCTTGGCGGATATCCCGTACTCGGTATCCATGCAAACTGCTATGACGGTTCATTCCATGAAGTCGATTCAAGTGAAATGGCATTCAAGATCGCAGGTTCTATGGCGTTCAAGGAGGCAATGCAGAAGGCAAATCCTGTACTTCTCGAGCCCGTAATGCGTGTTGAGATCACAGTGCCCGAGGATTATATGGGCGACGTTATCGGTGATATCAGCTCACGCCGCGGACGTATCGAAGGAACGGAAGATATCAACGGAACAAAGCTTATCCGTGGATTCGTACCGCTTTCCGAGATGTTCGGATATACAACAACCCTTCGTTCAAAGACACAGGGACGTGGTGCTTTCTCGATGTTCTTCTCGACATATGAGCCCGTACCTAAGAACGTTCAGGAAAAGGTCCTTTCAAACAAGGACAGATAAAGGGAAAAAGGCAATTTTTGCGGTAAAAAATACGCTTGCATTATTTTATATGTTGAAATATAATATGTTGCATGAGCGGTTTTGAGCCCTAGAAAAAAAGTCCGGGCATCTCGCCGTTTCTCTATGTGGCACAGAGATGCTGCCGGAATAATATTAGACAGCTCAACCGGGCCCTTTGGAACCACAGTGTTCTGTTAGGCAAAAAAGAAGCAAAAAGCCAGCTTCTTTGTAGGAGAGCATTTTTTAAGGAGGATTCATAGTAATGGCAAAAGAAAAATTTGAAAGAACGAAACCCCATTGTAACATTGGTACCATCGGTCACGTTGATCACGGTAAGACAACCCTTACTGCTGCTATCACAAAGGTTCTCGCTACAAGACTTGGACTTGGTCAGGTAGTTGATTTTGATAAGATCGATAAGGCACCCGAAGAGAAGGCTCGTGGAATAACAATCTCTACCGCTCACGTTGAGTACGAGACAGAGAAGAGACACTATGCACACGTTGACTGCCCCGGCCATGCTGACTACGTTAAGAACATGATCACCGGTGCTGCTCAGATGGACGGCGCTATCCTCGTAGTTGCTGCTACAGACGGTGTTATGGCTCAGACAAAGGAGCACATCCTCCTTTCTCGT
>JAILPE010000096.1 GCA_024699645.1 Lachnospiraceae bacterium | reverse complement strand
GGCAAACACATTTTTCCCGGCCTTGTAGATGTACATGTACATTTTCGCGAGCCGGGATTTTCTTATAAGGAGACGATCGGTACAGGATCTCTTGCCGCAGCACGCGGCGGTTACACCGACGTTTGTCCGATGCCAAACCTTTCTCCGGTTCCGGACTCTCCCGAACATCTCGAAGAGGAGCTGAAACTCATCAGAGATCAGGCCGTGATCAATGTAATCCCCTACGGCAGCCTCACGATCGGACAAAAGGGAGCAGCCGCCGCAGATATAGAGGGAATGAAAGACAATGTCTGTGCGTTCAGTGATGACGGAACAGGTGTTGAAGATGACGCGATCATGGAAGACGTCATGAACAAGTGCAGAGCGGTAAACAAACTCGCGGTGGCACATTGTGAGTTTAAAGGACTTATGGGCGGTAAGAATCTAAATGAAGGACTCGCATCAAAGGCACTCGGAACAAAGGGTATCTCCTGCGAAAGCGAATGGAAGATGATCGAGCGTGACATAGGCGTTTCAAAGAAAACGGGATGCGGTTACCACGTTTGCCATGTTTCCACCGCAGAAAGCGTAAAGCTCATAAGGGAAGCAAAGAAAGCAGGCGTCAACATTACCTGCGAGAGCGCTCCCCACTACTTTCTTCTTGACGAGGAGGTGCTCCTCAAAGAGCCGTTTGTCACCGACAAGGGTGTTGACAGCGTCAAGCGCGAGGTTATAGACATTTTGAAGAAGGAAGCCGCAGTTGACGACAAAAACGCTCATGCAGGCTGTTCCGATTGCACTTCCGCATCCGCCTCTGCCACCCATGCTGCCGACGGTCTTATCCGCGACGAAAAGCTACTCGGCAGGTTCAAGATGAATCCCCCTTTAAGAAGCCGGGCAGACAGAGAAGAACTCCTTAAAGGACTTCTTGACGGAACGATCGACATGATCGCCACAGACCACGCTCCTCATTCAAAAGAAGAGAAAGAAAGAGGGATCATGGGCGGTCCTATGGGCGTTACGGGGCTTGAGTGCGCTTTCCCCGTTCTCTACACAGGTCTCGTGAAAACGGGAGTCATAACATTAGAGAGACTTCTCGAGCTTATGACCTCGGCTCCCGCGAAGAGATTCGGGATCGAGTCGGGGATCAGAGTCGGGAATACAGCAAAGCTCTGCGCTTATGACCTCGGCCAATCATACTGCATTAACGGTGAAAGTTTTGCTTCAAAAGGACACTTCACTCCGTTTGAGGGCGTAAACGTATACGGCAAATGCCTGTTCACCGTATGCGGCGACAACCTTATAAAAAATGTTTGATCACCGGACGATGTTGTAATACCCGCATACCGGCATATATCCGCATACCGGCAAATACCCGCATAAAAACAAATACTCACATACAAACAGGAGCCGCGAGTCCGCAGCTCCTGTTTTCATTTGTTATTGCCCGCCTGTTCACTTACTTCTTATAACGGTATTGATCGTGAGCGTATGCTTCAGGCTGTATGATGCGCCTCCCACGGTGATCGCCTGGGTTATCGCAACAGTCCTGAAGAATACCTGGCCATTGTTTACGATAGGCTGCTCGGGGAATGTGATCTGACTTGTACCGACAGATTCATTTCCGATGTAGAACTTCATACACTCTCCAAGGATAGGCTTGAGCATTTCTGCATCCATGCCTTCTTTGATCGCTGTAGTGGTTGTGGGTGAAATAAGTTCCCACTTAAGAGCTCCCGTAGTATCGGTGAGTGTAAATTCCACAGCCGCAACCTGAGGGTCTACGATCTGTCCGTTTATCGATTGTCTCTTAAACACCTTTATGACATATGCCCCGGTCTCGTATTTTACAAGTCCGTTTCCGTCCTCGTTATATACAATCTTTATCGAATCATTTACCACGCCTTTCTTTATTTCGGCCGAAGTATTTGCCTTATATAACTTGTAAAAGAAGTCGCCGTCATATATCGAATATCCCGAGACATTGGTTGATACTTTTACATGATCCACTTTCTGATATTTAACACCGTTTTTAACTTCATAAAGATTGATCTTAAGCTCAGGAAGCGCCATCGCAGTTATTTTCATGTTCGTGTCGCCTTCAACAGAAACACTGTAGGTTGAAGGTAGACTTGAATTCGGTGAGAAGACAAGTACAGAGAAATATCCGTCAAGCGAGCCATAAGCCGTATCACTGTACGAGACCTTGATCCTGTAGTTTTTACCGGTCGAGGCACCGCGTCCGAGTGCATCAAGTTCTATCAATCCCGTACCGTCCGTATTTGCTCTGCAGTATGCCGAAGGTCCGTCGGACTCTACAGATGAAACCGTAATATTCGATACATATCCGACCGATCCTTCGCCGGTAATGTCAATCTGCTGTCCAAACTGATCCAATAGTTTCAAAGTTACATACTCTTTGGAAACATTATATGCATCCGACATCTTCAAAGCTGTTACGGGAACATTATTCTGTTCGATGATCATTCTTGAAGGTATTCTCTTATCTACAACGTTGATCGACATCTGACCGATCGGAATTCCGGTCGTCACATCATCTCCGTAATAGATCACGACATCTTCACTGCCCGTTTCGAACGGTATAAGCGTACCGTTGGTATTAACATAGCACGACTTTATCTTAACCTGGTTCTTAGCCCCGAATATGATATGACTGTCCGCATCGTTTGAATATAAGTAACTGCCGTCGCTCTTCTTGATCTTCGCAACAAGCTTATAACCCGTTGTATCCGAAACGGAAAGCATTGTTACAGGCTTTTCCCAATCGAGCAGTGAACCGTTCTTTTCGGACTTTGTAATGGTCGCTGCTTCATATGTCATCGTAGAAGCTTCCGAAACGGAGTTTACAACAATAACACCTGTTACCTTCTTTTCCTGGTAAGATGATCCGGAAAGTGAGAAATATGTGTATTCACCGACCAGCGACACAGATTTTCCGGCTTCAAGTATATATATTCCCTTTGAACTGTTATCGATGTACCACGAAGTATATCCTCCAACCTGGTCCGTAGACTTGAGAGTAAGTCTTGACATAGCCGAAAGATAATCCTGAGAATTCACATCCTTAGGTGTTATATCCACATTAGCTGCGTTATATATCTTGAACTTAATCGGTGTAAGCTTTCCGGCAATGACTCTGTTTAATCCGGCTTCGGTATAAAGCTCGATCCTGGAAGGTTCACCGACCGATGCTACAAAGACCGTTTCCTGTCCTTCCGTCAAGAATGAATTATTATATCGTACGAGATATTGAGCTCCATCTGTAAAATCCTGATATAAGGTGACAACAGCCCTCGTTCCGTTGTTTTCAAACTTTATGTCTTTAATCATAATAGGAGTTTTGTCACGTGTGATCTCCAGATTGTCACGTGTGATATTGTCCGAATAATTCCCCCCGAAATCAATGGCAATATCTGTGGTTGTCAACTGCGTCACTTTAGTGATGCCTACGACCGAAGGATCGTTTACTATAATTTCTATGCTCTTCTTGGCTGTAGCCTTTTCTATCTGTGAGTATGTACCCGAACTTTTTTGAACCGTATAACATGTAAGGGTAGCTTTTCCTGCGCCTACAGCAGTAACAACACCTGCATTGGTAACGGTTGCGGCACTCGTATTAGACGATGTCCATCTTATAAAATCTGTGATCTCACCGGCTTTAGCCTCAGATGCATCTTTATTGTAAAGAGTCGCTGAAAGAGATATGGTCTCTCCCTTGTCAAGCTTCGGAATGACTGTCGGAGAGATTGAGATCGCAGCCGCATTCTTCTTTACCGTTACAACGGTGGTCAAAGTATATTTTGTGCTGGAAACCTTGTCGATAAAGTCAGCCGTGATGGTCGCCTTACCTGCAGAAACAGCGGTAACCTTAGCCTTGCTGTATTCAAGCTTCTCTATCTTGGCAACTTTTTCATCGCTTGAGCTCCATGTTACCGAGTACTTCTTGGGACGGTTCTTTATATAGAAGGTATATGTCTCTCCGTACGCAGGACGAACAGAACTTCCTCCCACATAGATGACCTTGCTTGAGACATTGATCTTTGGTTTTGCCGTAGTGGCTTGTGCTTGTACGGGCAAAAAGCCGATAACGGAGATAAGCAATGCGATGACCGATATGTATGCAATCATCTTTTTCATCAATTTCATAACACCCTCCTGTAAAGAAACCTTAATTAGTCTTCCTTTTTTCCACAAGATATTGTAGCACAACATATTTTTATACGCAACGAATTGTATAAGTTGCTATGATATTTATAAATATAAAACATCCCGCAAAGCTGCGGGATGTTTTATTATTAAATCCTTGTGTACTTTCCTTGGCGGGTTCCTGAGGGGAAGCGCCGCGTTTTAATCCTTGTATACTTTCCTCGGGGACTTCCTGAGGGCAAGTGCCATCATTTCCTCGCTCGGCTCAAAAATGACCAGATTTCTTTTATCTCCCTCGCTGAATACGATCCCGTATGTCGGTGCATCTTCCTTTTGGGATGAGAAATCATGCTTATTGAGTCCCTGCATGTTTTTGAAAGGATCCATTCTGTGAGATGACATGGGCGCCATGATCTCAATGTTTTCTATGTCGGTCCGAAGCATCGTCTTACGACGTTCTCCGCTCGTGATCCTGTCAAAATCGATCTGTCCGTCGACGTATACATATTCGTAATCGACATTGAACGAAGGATTGACAAAGACTCCGACAAGTATCGTTACAACGCAAACCACAAATCCTATCGGACCGAGTCCGAACAATCCGGCGGCAAAGGCAATAAAAGCGAACAGCCAGATAGCTGCCTTAATGGCTTTGTGTTTGGGTAACACTCCTCTTTTTACATATGTTTCACAATATTGACCGTCCATGTATTCTCCATTGTCATAAACTCTTCACACTTAGGTGATTAGAGGTGAAGGATTTATCCGACTGACTTTTTATTACATCATGCCCATTCCGGGATTTCCTGCGGGCATTGCGGGTGCGGGTTCCTTGATTGTTGCGACGGCAGCCTCGGTTGTAAGGAATGTTGAAGCAACACTCGTAGCGTTCTGAAGTGCAGAACGAGAAACCTTGGTGGGATCGAGGATTCCGGCTCTTACCATATCAACATACTTCTCGGTAACTGCATTGAAACCGATGCCGGCACGGCTTTCCTTAACCTTATTTACGATAACAGCGCCCTCAAGACCTGCATTGTTTGCAATGATCGTAAGAGGTGCCTCAAGTGCCTTAAGAACGATACCTGCACCTGTCTTCTCATCGCCTTCAAGCTTAGCGGTCTTCTTTGCGGCTTCCTTTGCAGCATGGATATATGTGCATCCGCCTCCTGCTATGATACCTTCCTCAACTGCTGCACGAGTAGCGTTAAGAGCATCTTCCATACGAAGCTTCTTTTCTTTCATCTCTGCTTCGGTAGCAGCGCCGACTCTGATAACAGCTACGCCGCCTGCAAGCTTTGCAAGTCTTTCCTGAAGCTTCTCGCGGTCGAAATCGGATGTTGTCTCTTCGATCTGTGTGCGGATCTGGCCGATACGTGCTGCGATATCATCCTTGTTGCCCTCACCGTCAACAATGACTGTGGTCTCTTTCTGAACTTTAACGGATTTAGCACGTCCGAGCTGATCCATTGTAGTGTCCTTAAGCTCAAGACCGAGCTCATCGGAAATCACTGTGCCGCCTGTAAGGATTGCGATATCCTGTAGCATTGCCTTACGTCTGTCGCCATATCCGGGAGCCTTAACAGCCACAACGGTAAATACGCCACGAAGCTTGTTGAGAACGAGTGTTGAAAGAGCCTCGCCTTCGACATCTTCTGCGATGATGAGGAGCTTCCTTCCTGCCTTCATGATCTCCTCAAGGATAGGAAGGATATCCTGGATGTTGCTGATCTTCTTGTCTGTGATAAGGATCATGGGATCATCGAGAACTGCTTCCATCTTGTCCATATCTGTTGCCATATATGCTGAAACATAGCCCTTATCGAACTGCATACCTTCAACAAGGTCAAGCTCTGTCTGCATTGTCTTTGACTCTTCGATAGTGATAACGCCGTCCTTGGAAACCTTCTCCATAGCGTCTGCTATCATCTGTCCAACCTGGTCGTCGCTTGCCGAAATAGCTGCAACCTTGGCGATCTGATCTTTTCCGTTAACCTTTGCGCTCATCTTGAGGATGGCTGCTACTGCAGCATCGGTAGCCTTCTGCATACCTTTACGAAGATCCATGGGGTTAGCGCCTGCAGCGAGGTTCTTTGCACCCTCGTTGATCATTGCCTGTGCAAGTACTGTAGCGGTTGTTGTTCCGTCACCTGCAACATCGTTTGTCTTTGTGGCAACTTCCTTTACGATCTGAGCGCCCATGTTCTCAAACGAATCCTCAAGCTCGATCTCTTTAGCGATCGTTACGCCGTCGTTTGTGATAAGGGGTGAACCGTAAGACTTGTCGAGTACAACGTTTCTGCCCTTGGGTCCGAGTGTAACCTTAACTGTATCTGCAAGCTTATTAACGCCTGCGCAAAGTGCTGTTCTTGCATCAGCACTGTATTTGATCTCTTTTGCCATGATGATTCTCCTTTTTAATATATAATGCATATGCTCCGGTTAATTAACGCATATGCTCTCAATTCCGGTTTTTCCTTCCGCCGCGCAAAACGAATTCACTTCATCGGGCGGCATAAACGCCTATGTGGGAATTTCTCACTTCTCCACAACGGCTACGATATCTGACTGCTTAACGATGATATATTCCTCGCCGTCAAGCTTGACTTCGGTGCCGGCATACTTCTGGTAAATAACCTTTTCTCCCTTTTTGACCTGCATTGTTACTTCCTTGCCGTCGATAACTCCCCCGGGTCCGACTGCGATAACTTCTGCCTGCTGGGGCTTCTCCTGTGCTTTTGCTGCAAGAATGATACCTGACTTAGTGGTTTCATCTGCTTCAAGCTGTTTCAAAACAACCTTGTCTCCAAGTGGTCTGAGTTTCATGATGTATCCTCCTGTTTCTTCTTATTGAACGTTATATCTTTTTGATTTGTTAGCACTCATTCTTTTCGAGTGCTAATTGATATTTCATATATTATTCACTTCGCGCATTTTATGCAACACGTACAGGTGCGAATTTTTCATGTTTATCTCGTAAAATCTCGTTTTTTCTCACTTATACTCTCAAATGCTGATTTATTTGTTTTTCGAGCTGTTTTTTCAATCACGTCAGGTCTTGATACCGTCTGTTTTTGCCGAAAGGTTCCCGCTTATAATCCTAAAAAAACGGGGTCCTTTCGGACCCCGCCGATCCCATTTCAAGAATCATTGTCCATCCATGTCTGTAAACAGCTCAGTATCATCGTTTCCGACATAAACATAATAGTATCCGTTTTCTATGTTTATGATCACCCAATCGTTTCCGAGCGTAGAAGAGACATCTTTTCCGATATTTTGAATAACAACTGAATTTTTAGGAGATATCAGGCCAAATTCCGAACTAATATCTGTACCGGCAAGGTGTATTGCATTATCTGTTTCAACTTCCTGTTTTTTCGTAGCCACTCCGCCCACAATATCATATTCATTACACGGATATAATATTACATTATCTCTTTCTGAGGCAAACATCCGGATATAAGGAGCCGATAACAACAATCCGTGTCCGTATGCGCCTTCTCCGTTAATAATACTTCCTGCCGCTCCTGCGGTGTCCCTTGTTATCGGAACAGGCGTTTCAAGTGTCTCCAAATAAGTATGATTAGAATTGTATAACCTTCCTCCGTACCAAACTTCATCCAGGCTTTCGACACCATTGACAGTTTTCAAGAAGTCTCCCGCAACTGCGAACGAATCCTCCTTTTCGTTAAATACGGCCACAATCTCTATCCCATTATAAGGGATATGTATGCTTGTAAATCTCGTTTCCGGTTCATCAACAATGGGACCTTCAAAATATTCAGCTATGGGTGTATAGCATTCACTCCCTCGACCGTTAAAGAGCATTGAAGCCTGAATATCTTCATCATAACATGTCTTGAAAATGACCGAAGGATCGTCTTCCGATTCATAAACCAATCTGTCTATGTATCTAAAATTCCCTATGGTATCAGAATCCAGCATATCCTTAAGCGGAATCACAATCTCTCCGCCGGACACGGCATATTGCTTGCCGCCTTCAATCGGCGACCAATCTTCATTTGCCTGTACATATGCAGATTTTGAACTGTCCCACATGATGAATCCGTTAATTGAAACATCATCAAGGCCTAATCCTCCGGATTTACCCTTAATGCCGGTCAAATCAATAGCTTTAACGAACGGACTCACACCATTTTCTTCAACAATTCCCGGGCCGGATATCTTCACGTTATAACCGTCAAGTGTCCAATTCTGTTCCGCACCGGCAGGTTTCTTTATCGTTCCCGCGGCGCGTGTCAGTTTGATCTCAAACGGTTTTATCGGAGCAAATACAGGTGTGATCTTGAAGTCATCTCCCAAAACAATCCCGGATTCTCCTTCTATGTACATATAAAGTATCTCATCGGCATACAGACCTGTTTCGCTTATGGTTTCTATTCTTACGACTTCATATTCTTGTCCTACCAACAGTACTCTTTTGATAGGTGTCTCTTTTCCTTCATCTATCTGCTTTGCTTCAACGTTGAATCCTACAACTTTGTATCCCTCTTTTTTGATCATGTATGGATCATACTGGGCGCCGAACCCTTCTCTTAAACTACCGTCCGAATATTTATATATATCTCTCGGAAGTTCGATCTTATATCCTTCGTCATCTTCTAATACAGTCAGTCTGAACTTATTTGAAGTATCGTTGACGGCTCTTGTGCAATATCCTCCGGTATTATTGGCGACCGAACTCGACACCGCATTATCGTTTATTTCAAATCCGACATACTCTGTCAGCCTAACCATATACTGCACTGCCGTTTGCATTAATCTATTTTCTCCCGAAAGGAACGGAATGTTATTATTTTGAGCTGCAGCCGATCCGATCGATGCCGAGAAAGGAGTTCCGTTTTCATAGGCGTTGTTATAATAATCCAGACGTTGAATGGGTCTATCTATAATTACCATCCTACCTACGCATTTCGATATATAACCGATCGACTTATTATCCGCTGTTGCTTTAATAGTCGGAATATCAAGCGGTTTGCCAAAATACAACGTATCCATGGTTAGTGATGTTCCATCTTCGCCGGTAGTTTTTCGCATCCTCCACCACTGATCGTAACTCTCATCTTTTCCCGCTCCGTGAGTCTTCAACAGCGCAATGCCGCCTGTAACTTCGTTGAATCCGGCACTTATACTATCGTACGAAACCATCCCGTTATCTTTACCGACAGCCCATGAAATATCGGTTGTCTGCAAAGAGCTTTCCTCACTCGGACTTGCTTCAAGCGATATAAACATTCCAAAGTAAAGGTAAAGAGACGTATCGGAATTGATTGTTATAATACCGGGTTTCGAATATCCCGATTGCATTCCGTCATCCCCACGTAAAAATTCAAAGAATACATCCGATCTGTCGTTTATATATTCCTGATCACGTAAAAATATTCTTGCCGGATTTATATCAGAACGCATGCCTATACCTAAAAACATACCATCTTCTTGTATACGTAAACCGTTCTCGTCATTATCCACCTGAGGCATTGGAAGCTCAAAACTGTCTCCGTAATGGAAGCCGTCTATAACGACCCTGTTTCCTTCAGCATCATCACTGACACTGTATGTAAGTTCCGTTTCGGAGCCCGAAGCTTCGGGGAGCAATAATCTTCCTGCTTGAGGGAAAAGATTAATCAATGAAACTTTGTATGTTCTTTGCTTGATTGCGGGATAAAGCGTTAATGTCCCGGTTTCAGGAACCGTAGTCACGGGATTTTGTCGGCTTATTGCCTCTGACTGAGATCTGTACCATCCCGCAAATTCATAAGCGTTCGAATAGCTTTCTCCGAGAGATACGGTTATATCGGTTCCCGTAGTCGCAGGCAAAGTTGCCCCGGGTGCAAATGATGCCGGAGCATTGTTCAATACCTGATCGCCCTGTTTGAACACAAGATTTATCGTTTCCGGTTGACTATCACCTTCATTTCCCACTTCCATTAATGCCGGTTCAAATGTGACAGATATCGGCTGCTGCTGTCCGCCCGAAGCTCCCTGCTCCTGTTGCTGCTGTCCGCCCGAAGCTCCCTGCTCCTGCTCTTGCTGCTGTCCGCCCGAAGCTCCCTGCTCCTGTTGCTGCTGTCCGCCCGAAGCTCCCTGCTCCTGTTGCTGCTGTCCGCCCGAAGCTCCCTGCTCCTGTTCTTGCTGACGTGCTGCTTCTTCTGCAAGGCGCTCCTGCCTCTCGCGTTCCTCAGCTGCAAGGCGCTCCAGTTCTTCTTTGTCCGCCTTTTCTTTTGCGAGGCGATCTTGTTCTTCTTTGTCCGCCTTTTCCTTTGCGAGGCGATCCTGTTCTTCTTTGTCCGCCTTTTCCTTTGCGAGACGGTCCTGTTCTTCTTTGTCCGCCTTTTCCTTTGCGAGGCGATCCTGTTCTTCTTTGTCCGCCTTTTCTTTTGCGAGGCGATCCTTTTCGGCCTGATCTGCCGCAAGTCTTTCGGCTTCCTCTGCAAGGCGTCTCTGTTCCTCTTCTTCAGCTGCCTTCCTTGCGGCCTCATTTGCTTCGGGACCGACAAGGTTTGTATCGCCGCCCACGATTGTAGTATCGCCGGCGTTGGGATTTTCTGCAGGGTGAGCAATAGGTTCTACAGGAGGAGCAACGGGCTCCGTAATGGGAGCAGGCTCAACTGTGGGAATCGGATTCTCTGCGGGAGTAACAGTGGGAGTTGGCTCGGGTGTAACGAAAGAG